>JADLCW010000548.1 GCA_020847015.1 Thermomicrobiales bacterium
GGCGGCGTAGCGCCGGACGCGGACGAGAGATTCGGTTACGGACGATCCACCCGCGCGAGCGCGACCCCCGCCGCGGGCAGAGCAACCCACGAGCTTCGCCGGCGCCGCTTACACGGGTACGTCGGGCGCGGCGCGCGTCCAGAATTGCCGCAGCCGCTCGGCCAGCGCTCGATGATCCGGCGCGTCGAGTTCGGGATCGGTTTCCAGCAGCGCTTCGGCGATACGGCGAGCGCGATCCAATAAGCGGGTGTCGAAGGAGCCGTCGATCCAGCTCATTTCAGGCAACCCGCTCTGGCGGGTGCCGATGAAATCGCCGGGGCCACGCAGTTCCAGATCTTTCTGGGCCAGCAGGAACCCGTCGTCGGTTTCGATCATCATCTGGAGCCGCTCTTCGCCGTCCGGCGTCGCCTCATCGGCCAGCAGCAAACACCACGAGCGCGTCCCGCCCCGGCCGACTCGACCGCGGAACTGGTGCAACTGCGCCAACCCGAATCGATCCGCTCCTTCGATCAGCATGACCGTCGCATTGGGGATGTCGATTCCGACTTCGATGACCGATGTCGACACCAGCACGTCGTACTGACGGTCGCGGAATGCGGACATGACCGCGTCTTTCTCTTTGCCGCTCATACGGCCATGGAGCATCGCGATTCGCAGTTCGGGGAACACGTCGGTCTGAAGACGCTCCGCCTCGTCAACCGCCGCCTTCGCTTCCGACTGCTCGCTCGCCTCCACCAGCGGACAGATGACAAACGCCTGCCGTCCGGCGGCAACGTGTTCGCGAACGAGATCGTAGGCCGCCTCGCGCTCGCGGCCGACGTAGCGGCGCGTTTCGATAGGAATGCGACCGGGAGGCCGCTCGGCGATCACCGAGACATCGACATCGCCGTTGAGCACCATGTTCAGCGTGCGCGGGATCGGCGTCGCGGTCATCGCCAATTGGTGCGGCAAGCGCCCGGTCGCCTTGTCGGGCAGCGTGGCCCGCTGGCGCACTCCGAAGCGATGCTGCTCGTCCACCACGCTCAGCGCCAGCCGGGCGAATTGCACCCGGTCCTCGATCAGCGCGTGGGTGCCGATCAGAATATCGACCTCGCCCGCCTCGACCGCCGCCAGCGTGCGCTTCCGCTCGGCAGCCCGAGTATTGCCGGTCAGCAATGCGAGCCGAGGCTGCGACGCGCCCGGCAACGCTTCGTAGAGCGCGTGCAGATTGCGCTCGTGCTGCTCGGCGAGAATCTGGGTCGGAGCCATCATCGCCGACTGGAATCCGGCTGCGTGAGCGACCAGCATGGCCGCCGCGGCCACCGCCGTTTTGCCGCTGCCGACATCACCTTGCAGCAGTCGCGCCATCGGCCGTTCGGCAGCCATGTCGGTCAGCACCTCGGCAATGGAACGCTCCTGGTCGCCCGTTAGCCGGAACGGCAGCGCATCCCGGAACGCCTGAAGCGTCGTGTCATCGGCCGGCAATGCGACGCCTGCCTGCGCCTGTCGCTCTTGCCGCCGCCGCACCAATCCCAACTGAAGCAACAGCAGCTCATCGAACCCGAGACGCCGCTCCGCCAGCTCCTTCTCCGCCTCCGATGCCGGGTAGTGGAGCATTTCGTACGCCTGCGCCAGCAGCGGCAGCGGAGCGTCGGCCGGGGCTCGAATCGGATCGGGCAGGAATTCGCGAATCGATCCGTGCGTCATGTCCAACGCCGCGCGCGTCAGCGCGCGCAGTGTTTTCTGCTGCACCCCGGCCGTTGCCGGATAGACCGGAGCAAGTCGCCCGGTGGACAGATTGTTGGCGCGCGGGCCGCTCAGATGCTCCCACTCCGGACCGGTGAAACTGAGTCGCCCGAACGTGCTTTCCAGCTTGCCGCTGACCGCGATCTCGTCGCCCACCGCCAACTGGTTGACGAGATACTGGTTGAACCAGACCACGCGCACCCAGCCCGTCTCGTCGGCCAGCTTGGCGACCACACGCGGTTTCCCCGGTCCGCGCACCAGTTGCAGATCGATGATCTCGCCGCGCAGCGTCACCTCCGCCCCGACCGGGTGCAGGAGCACTTCGCCAACCTTGAGGCTGCGCGTATAGTCGATGTGATAGCGCGGGGCAAAGCGCAGCACGTCCTCGACGGTGCGTAGCCCCAGTTTCTCCAGCTTCCTGGCCATCGCCTCGCCCACACGAGGCAGCACCGTCACCGGGTCCTCTGGTCGCGCGGCACGGATGGCCCGTGGGGATGGCGCTGGATCCAGGGCGGGCGCCGGTTGAGAACGGCGGCGGCTGGGGGCGATCGCCTCGGGCAGCAACCCGACATCGGTCAGCGACGGCGCGATTTCGCGCAGCAGCGGTTGCAGCGCTTTGAGCAGGTTGGCGATCTGCGGCAGCTCGTCACGGCGCGCCGCGGGATCGAGGCGTCGATAGGCGTCCAGCCGCGCCTCCACTTCGTCCAGCGCCGCCCCAGCCTGATGCGTCGCCGCCAGCGAGCGCAGCCGGGTGGTCTGGGCGCGCGCGGTCGAGAACGCCATGCCGGCGGCGCACCCCCCACGCCACTCGCGGCGCAACCATTCAAGCGCGCGCTCGACCGGATCGCCGGGCGCGGGAGCATTGGCGCCGGTGCGGCTCGATGGTTGGCGATGGGATGGGCTCACGCGCGCAAAATCCTCGGCAGGCAACAATTGCGACAGGAGCGGGAGTTCCGAGTGTAGCGCATCGTCACGCAAGCCAGCCGAGTCAGCCGACCGGCTCCACCACGGCCACGCCGAGCGCGCCCGGCCCAATGTGAGTCGCCACCGTCGGGCCAATCTGGGAAACCACGAGGCGCTCGCGGGGCAGACCCGTTTCGCCGGCGATGCGATCCGCCAGCGCCTCGCCGGCCGCCCGATCGCTGCTGTAGAGCGCCGCCACCCGTTCGATGCGCGGCAGGGTTTTCACGAAATCGACCAGCCCCGCCACCGCTCGCGCCCGGGTGCGAGCGCGCTCCATTGGCACCACCTGCCCCTCGTCGACTCGCAGCAACGGTTTGATCTGAAGCACGCCGCCGATCAACGCGGCGGCTCGCCCGATGCGTCCGCCGCGCCGCAGATACTCGAGTGTGTCGACGAAGAACACGACGTGGTAGCGGTTCGTTTCGCCCCGCAGCCGATCGGCGATCGTCGCGGCCTCCACTCCCCCCCGCGCAAGTTCGGTGGCGTGGAGCGCCTGAAACCCCAGTCCCATGGCGGCCGTGCGCGAATCGACGAGTTCGACCGGAATGACATCAGCGACGGCGTCGCGCGCCAGCGTGGCGGCCCCCAGCGCCCCGCTGAGTTTCGTGGACAGCAACACGGCGACGATCGCGTCGTGGTCGGCGGCCAGGTCGCGGAAGGCCGCTTCGAAGCGGGCCGGAGGTGGTTGCGATGTGGCCGGCGTTTCGCCCGCGAGCGCCAGCCGCTGCAGAAACTGGTCGGCGGTGATGTCCACCCCGTCCCGCAAGGTTTCGTCGCCAAAGCGCACGTCGAGCGGCACAA
>JADLCW010000549.1 GCA_020847015.1 Thermomicrobiales bacterium
CGTCGCCGTTTCGGTGCTGGGCTGCGCCCCCGCCTCGACCTTCAGGTAGCCGTACATGCCGGCCGCCTCGTGACCCGGGATGTTGCAGAAGAAGTAGTACGTGTCCGGCTTGGCGTTGACATCAACCGACTTTGTCGTGCCAGGCTCGACATTGAGCGAGATCTTCAAATTCGGCACATCCTTGTTGTGGTGGTCGGTGATCGAGAAGTTGTGCAGGATCTGGCCGTGGTTGACCACGTCGATCTGCGCCGCCGTGTCGGACGGGAGCGTCGCAACGTTCGGCTGGAAATAGATGTCGTGCATACCGATTTCGACGCAGGGCTTGGCCGCGGTCGCCGTGCCGGCGGCCGGCGTTGCCGATGGACATCCGCCCGACGCCTCGCCCCCCGGGGTCGCCGACTGCGCGGTCGCTCCCGACGGTCCTGCAAAACCGAAAACGACCAGAACCAGCGCGATCGACAGAATCGCGCCAATCCAGACCTTGGCCAGCAACGACTTCACGGATACTCCCTTTCACTCCCCGCCCGGCGAACATCGACCCCGGTGCGACCGAACGGCACGCAAAGCGACTCCAGTCCCGTCGGGCGCGAGCCGCGGCGGCTTTCGTCATCACGACCCGCACGTCGCAAGAAGCGCGCCGCACATCGTCGCGTTGTGACTCGCGCGACGATGTGCGGCGATTCGCATTGCTGGTTTGACGGATTCGGTCTCGGCAATCTGGGAGCGGCGCCCAAGCGCATGGCGCGCTGGCCCGGAAGTCGGGGGTGGCGATGCTACACTCTTGGCCTATGTCATGTTCGGACGAACGCGCCGTTCGCCCGCCCGCGCCGCGCGCCGGAGCGCGCCGCGCCGAGGAGGTTGCTCGACCGATGGCCGTGTCCGCTCAACAGTCCGCCACGTCCGAAGCCGACCGCCGCGCCGCCAAGGGCGCCACGGAAGCCGCGCGCGTGCTGGCCATCGAACTCGAGGCCCGCATCGCTGGCGAAGTGCGCTTCGACCGCACCTCGCGGATGCTGTACTCCACCGACGCCTCGAACTATCAGATCGAACCGATCGGGGTGGTCATCCCGCGCAGCGTCGAAGACGTCATCGCCGCCGTCGAACTCGCCTCGTCGCATTCCATCCCGCTGCTGCCGCGCGGCGGCGGCTCCTCGCTCGCCGGTCAGACGGTCGGCGCGGCGTTGGTGGTCGACTTCTCCAAGTATTTGTCGCGGGTGCTCGCCGTCGACCCCGAGGCGCGCACGGTGACCGTCGAACCGGGAATCAATCTCGAGGCGCTCAACCGCCTGCTCAAGCCGAACGCGCTGATGTTCGGCCCCGATCCCGCGTCGGCCAACCGCGCCACGGTCGGCGGTGTCATCGGCAACAACGCCACCGGTTCCCACTCCATCCTCTATGGGATGACCGGCGACAACGTGCACGGGGTGAAAGCCGCGCTCTACGATGGCGGCGTCGTCGATCTCGGTCCGGCTACCCCCACGCAGGTTGCCGAGCGCGCCGCCGTCGATGATCCGCAGGGTCGGCTGCTGCGCGATCTGCTGGCGTTCCGCGCGCGTCACGCCGATCTCATTCGGCGCGATTTTCCGCCGCACTGGCGGCGCGCCACCGGCTACTCGCTCGATCAGTTCGTAAAGCCCGACGATCGGTTCAACCCGGCGCGGCTGCTCGTCTCCTCCGAGGGCACCCTGGCGACCACGCTGCAGGTCACGCTCGACCTCGTGCCCACGCCCAAGAAGACAGGGCTGGTGCTGCTCCAGTTCGACGAGCTCGTGGCGGCTATGGCCGCCACGCCAACCCTGCTGGAGAGCGATCCGTCGGCGATCGAGTTGATGGATCGCATGCTCATCAACATGACTCGCTCGCAACCTGGCTACGCCCGCCAGATCTCGGTCATCGAGGGCGACCCGGCGGCGGTGCTGGTCGTGGAATTCTACGGCGACAGCGAAGCCGAATTTTCCGCCAAGGCGGACAGGCTGGAAGAGCTGATTCGCAATGCCGGCATTCGCCTCGCGGTTCCGCCGCTGCGCGTGCTGGACCCCGCCCGGCAAGCCGACGTGTGGTCCGTGCGCAAGGCCGGACTCGGGCTGCTGATGAGCATCAAGGGCGACCACAAACCTATCCCGGTCATCGAGGATGTTTCGGTGCCGGTCCCCCGCCTCGCCGAATTCGTGGGCACGGTCGAACGACTCGTCGCCGACCACGGCACCACCGCCGCCTTCTACGCCCACGCCTCAGCCGGTTGCCTGCACATCCGCCCGCTGATCAACCTGAAGACGCTGGATGGCGTCAACGCAATGAAGGATCTGGGCTACGCGGCGGCGGCTTTGGCCGCGGAATTTGGTGGCGTGATGAGCGGCGAGCACGGCGACGGCTTGCAGCGCTCCGAACTGAACCCCACCATCTTCGGCCCCGAACTCTATGCGGCCATGCGCGAATTCAAGGCGATCTGGGATCCGCGCGGACTCATGAATCCCGGCAAGAAAGTCGATGCGCCCTCCATGCTGGAGAACCTGCGCTACGGCCCCTCGTACGCCGGGCGTGAGCCGAAAACCTATCTCGATTTCTCGGCCGAGGGCGGGTTCCTGCGCGCTGCCGAGATGTGCAACGGAGCCGCCGTCTGCCGCAAGCTGAAGGCGGGCGCGATGTGCCCGTCCTACATGGCGACGCGGGACGAAAAAGATTCAACGCGCGGCCGCGCCAACGCGCTACGCAATGCGCTGGCCGGCAACATCTTCGATCAGTCGGAGTTCACCTCCAAGGAGGTGTACGACACGCTCGATCTCTGCATCTCCTGCAAGGCGTGCAAAACCGAATGCCCTTCCAGCGTGGACATGACAAAACTGAAGACGGAATTTCTCGCTCACTACCATGACGCCCACGGCACACCGCTGCGCTCGCGCGTATTCGGTCATATTCACACGCTCAGCAAGCTGGCCGCGCCGGTGGCCCCACTGGCGAACTTCGCGATGCGCACGCCGCTGGCGCGACCCGCGATGACCGCACTCGGCATCCATCCGGATCGTAAAATGCCGCCCTTCGCCAGCCGCCCCTTCACCGCGCGCTGGAATGCGTACCAGAAGGGCAGCGGCGGCCGGCCGCGCCAGACCCGCGGCCAGGTCGTCTACTTCCACGACACCTTCGCCACCTACAACTACCCATCCATCGCGGTCGCGGCGGTGCGGTTGCTGGAGGCGGCGGGGTTCGACGTGGTGGTGGAAGAGCGACGCGTCTGCTGCGGGCGACCGATGCTCTCCAAGGGGCTCGTCACCGAAGCCCGCAAGCTGGCGAAGAAGAATGTCGCCGTGCTGGCCCCGTACGCCCAGATGGGCATCCCTATCGTTGGCACCGAGCCAAGTTGCATTTTGACCCTGCGCGACGAATACGCCGATCTGCTGCCCAATGATCCGGACGTGGCGGCGCTGCAGCAGCACGCCTACATGATCGACGAGTTCTTCGCCAAGCTCGACAAGGCCGGTGATCTCGGTATCGTCTGGTCGCAGCGCCCGGGGCCGGAGGTGCTGTTCCATACCCACTGCCACCAGCGCTCGCTGATCGGTACGGAACCGTCGATGGACATGCTGAAGGCGGCCGGCTGCACGGCGCGCGAAACCAACGCCGGGTGCTGCGGCATGGCCGGCTCGTTCGGTTACGAAATCGAGCACTACGATATCTCGCGCAAGATCGGCGAAGATCGCTTCTTCCCAGCGATCGAGGGAGCCGCGCGCGATACGGTGATCGCGGTGGCTGGAGTGAGCTGCCGCCAGCAGGTCGAGCAATTCACCGACCGCGACCCGAAGCATATCGCCGAAGTATTGGCGGCTCGCATCGCGCCCGGTCACGTCTGGACGGAGCGCAAACCAGAGCGGACGCCGGCCGAAGTGCAGCCGACGGCCCGGATGGAGCGCCACGCTGAAAACACGGGAGCCGGGCCGGCCTAACCGAGCGCGCGGGGGTCATTCCCCCGCTACGCCGACCGCAAGACGCAAATACTGATGGATACGCCTAAGGCGGCGTCCAAATCGGATGCGGCGCCGGCCGCCAACAACGCTGCCGTCGCCGCATCCAGTTCGGCGGCATTCTCGCCCGGGCGTGCGACGAGCACACACCCAAGTTCGGCGCCGAATTCACCGCACCCGGCACGGCCCAGCGGGACCACGCCCAGGCGGGTCGTCCGCTGGCCGGCAGTCTCACCAGTCACGGTCTCCAATGCTCCATGACCAGCCACCTCTGGCGCGCGGCGTGATCGCTCGGACCCATGCGAGGACGCCGCACAGGCCGATCGGGAGACCGTCGCCAGAGGAGGTCAGCGTATGACCGATCCCCCCACCCTGCTGGCCCCCGGCGGACGCGGCGCCTACGGCAGTCACCCCGGTCGGCGCAATCAGACACCCACCGCCTTGGCGCCGGCGCTTGGTGGCGGGCAAGGGTCGACGTGCGCGGCTTTTCGGGTATTTCGCCTTCAATCGTTTGCCGATGGGAGGCCAATGGGAGATTTGACATGCGGCTCTAAACGATCGATCGCTCGTCTGGCTCCCGTTCCAACCGGCGGCACATGTCGATCAGGCGGTCGAGACG
>JADLCW010000550.1 GCA_020847015.1 Thermomicrobiales bacterium
GCTGCTTTTGCTCGGCGGCCTGCAGCCACAGCGCGAAGCGCTCCGGATGGGCGAAAAGGTCGATCATATGCTCGCAGGGATCGAACCCCAGTCGCTCCAGCGCCGCTTTCAGGGAGTAGGCGCCGGGTCGTACGAACCCGGCGCCGATCACCTGGAGCGTCATCGTCCACCTCCCGCGCTGCCCATCGCTCGTCCCCGGGAGCATGGCACACCTGGCTGCGCCCGGGGCGGGGAGATGGCGAGCGATCGCAGCCCTATCCCCCCACGGGCTCGTCCCAGCCGCAGGCTATCGGCAGGGTGATGGTAAAGGTGGCGCCGCGGCCAAGACCGGTCGAGCGCACGTCGATGCGGCCACCTTGCGCGTCCATTAATTCTCGGCACAAGTACAACCCAAGTCCCATGCCGCGCGCCGCGCCGGCCTCGCCGACGCGGCGGAATCGCTCGAACACCGCGCCGACATGCTCCGGTGCGATCCCCACCCCTTCGTCGGCGACCCGAACGACAACGCACTCACCCTCCACCGCCAGAGCGGTGCGAACAGCGCCGCCGCGCGGCGAATACTTGACCGCATTCTCATAGAGGTTGCGGAGCACAGCGTCGAACAGATCCGGGTCCGCCTCAGCGGGCGGCAGATCGGGCGGGGCGTCGATGACGAAGTCGTGGGTCCGGTTGCGCGCGCCGAATTCGGCGGCGGTGCGGCGCACGATGGATTCCAGCAGCGTCGGTTCCAGCGCCGCCAGCATACGCCCGGCCGAGATATCGGTCAGCGACAGTAGATTGCCGAGCAATCGCTCCAGACGGTCGCTCTCGGCCACGACGTCGTCCAGTAGTTCGACCCGGGTCAGCGCGTCCAGATTTGGCCGGTTGCGGAGCAGACGCGCCCCGCCTCGGATGGCCGTCAAGGGAGTGCGCAATTCGTGCGAAACGAGCGCGAGGAAATCGTCCTTGAGCTGCTCGGCTTGCCGCAGCGGCGTCACATCCTGGACGACGACGATGGCCCGCCGCGAGTCACCGCGCCCCTCGCGCAGGGGCGCCGCGTGAACCGCCACCGGCAACACGCTCCCATCTTCCCGCCGCAGCGCCAATTGCCGGTTCTGCACGCGCTCCCCGGCCAGCGCGCGCAAACCAGGTCGCTCGTCGTCCGGCAGCGGCGAACCATCCGCCCGCAGGAACCAGAGTTCACGCCCGTAGACGGGGACCATCCGCTGCGCGCCGCTCGTCCCGAAGATCAACGCGGTCATGGCGGCATTGGCGAATTCGATGCGCGCGTCCGGGGCGACCACCAGCACCACGCCGCTCGGCAGATCATCGAGCGTCTCGCGCAGGCGGTCGCGCGAGGCGACAGCCGTGGCGGCTTCGGCTCGCGCCGCTGCTTCACGCTCCCGACTGGCGAGCCGCTCAACCTCGGCTCGCTTGCGCACGCTGGCGTCGCGGGTCGCCGCCAGCACGTAGCGCTCCGCCCCATCGGTCGCCAGCAAGCAACGGCTCTCCACCACCACCTCGCTGCCGTCGCGCCGGGCATGGGTCAATTCACCCTCCCATGCCCCGGCCCGTTCCAGCCTCGCGAGAAGCGCGTCGAGCCCCTCGGGGTCGCGCGTCCACAGCAGATCGCGGCTGTCGCGGCCGACGGCTTCGTCCTTGGCATAGCCATACAAACGCTCGGCGCCGCGATTCCAAACGACCAGCTCACCGCCCCAGCGCCAGGCGAATAGCGCGTCATGGGCGAGATCGAGAAGCGCTGTCCGCCCTCGCAGGTCGAATGCAGGCGGTTGGCGCTCGGCGATATCGCGGACGATCGCCGCAAGACAGGGCCTCCCGGCGATCTCGGCTCGCGCGATCCTCAACTCGATGGGGAACGCCTCGCCATCGGCGCGAACGCCATGGAGAACCCGCACCGGACTCGCTGCCCGCGTGGAGTCATCAGGGTTCGCAGGCAACGGCGTCGGGATGAAGCGGCGCATCGGGCTGCCGATAGCTTGCGCCGCCGGACAGCGGAACATCGCCTCGGCGGCGGGGTTGAACAGCAGGATACGGTCGTCGGCATCCACGACCGCCAGCGCATCCATGGACGCGCTGGCGATGGCCTGGAGGAGGGGCGATGCAACGGGGGAATCGGTCATGGCGCATTCCCGGTCGGCGGCTAAGGGTCAGTCGGAACGAATCTGCCGGACACCATTAGGAACGTACACGATTGACACGGTTTTTCGACCTTCGCCCGGGCAAGACGGTCGCGAACGCGGCGCTGGCGCCTGCATGATGGATCCGTTGAGATTGGCGCGCATCGCCCAGGACGATCATGGGTGGATTTCGGATCGACCACCAAACGATCGTGGTGGTGGCTCACCCCGAACGCGGGCGAGCGCTGGAGGCGGTGCTGCGCTCCGCCGGCTACGAAGTTCATCGCACCCCCGGGGAGACAGATCTGCGGGAACTCGCCGCGCGCGTCTGGGCCGATCTCGTCATCATCGCGCTCGACATCCCCTGGTTCGATGCCGCAGCGGCGATTCGTCGACTGCTTGCCGGCTCCCGCCCGATCCCGATGCTGTTGCTCGGCGACGCCAATCCGGTCGGGCTGGACGATATCCCGCGGCTGCCACTGACCGTCGGCAGCGAAACGCTCCTGGCGGCCACCGCAACCTTGGTGGCCACTGAGGAAGTGCGCGAACCGAAGTCGATCCCACGCCCCATCGTGACCGACTCCCGGGCCGAGGATGACCCCCGCTGAGGCGGCGGCAGGCGAACGCCTGCCACCGCCTCGCCGGCTCACTCCTCTACGGTTGGCGGCGTCAACCCCCGCGCAGGCCGCCGGATCGAGTTCGCATGGGACGTGGGCGAATCGTACTCCGCCGGCGTCTCGAGTTCGCTCGGCGGAGCCTCGAAGCGGTAGCCAGAACCGGGAAAGGTCGAAATCAGCGGAGGATCGTTGGCGTCCGATCCGAGTTTGGCGCGCAGCCGACTTATCCACATCCGCAAGTAGCGCACTTCGTCGCGAAATTCCGGTCCCCAGACCCGACTGAGCAATTCTCCATGCAGCATCACCCGCCCGGCGTTGCC
>JADLCW010000551.1 GCA_020847015.1 Thermomicrobiales bacterium
TATCGGCGCACCTGAATCTGTTTGCCAGGCAGCGTCCGCATACAGGTGCGCGACAAGCGCATCTGCTTGCTTTGCAATGCTTGTCCGTGATGCGACAAGCCAACCGGCACCCCGGCGATCGACCCCAACCGCTTGAACGTGCTCAGATCGCGGAGCGAACGATCCATCGCCGCTCCGTCGTTGACTCCCGGCACCAGCACCAGTTGGGCGTGGAAATCAATGCCGGCGCGCTCCAGCCGCGCGAGATCGTCCATGATCTTGCCGGCTTTGGGATTGCCGACCAGCGCCTGCCGCAATTCGGGGTCGGTGCTATGCACCGAAACATGCAGCGGCGAAAGTCGCTGCTCCTCGATCCGCCGCCAGTCCTCCTCCGAGAGATTGGTCAGCGTGACGAAATTGCCATAGAGCATCGAGTAGCGGAAATCGTCGTCCATCACGTAGAGCGAGCGACGCATGCCTTTGGGAATCTGCTTGATGAAGCAGAACGGGCAGGAATTCTCGCAAAGGCGGACGCCATCGAACGTCGGGTCGCTGAAGGTGACGCCCCAGAATTCGTCGCCGTTGAGCTTCAGATCGTAGCGCAGCAAGACTCCGCCGCGCTCGACATCGATCACCACCCGGTCGGACTGGGCGTGGAACTGAAAATCGAGCGCGTCCATCAACGGTTGGCCATTGATTCCGACCACGCGGTCACCGGGCTCGATGCCCAGCTCCATCGCGAACGAAACTGGCGACACGGCTTCGATGAGACCGGGCAGACTCGGCGCCAGATCGACACGGCGGTGGGACAGCGGGCTGACGTGGACGGGACTCATGCAGGCGCAATCCAGGGAATTCGGCACCACAAAGCGCCGCACGACCGCGGCACGCTGCCCGAGCTTACCATATCAACCGATCGGCGCACTCGTTCAGGCTATATCGTCGCGCGCCCCGTCTGGCTTCACGATCGTCTCGCCGGCCTCGCGGGCCAGCGCCGGCGGGTCAAGGACGGCGGTCACGGTCAATTGACCGTGACCGGCTCCCACGTCGGTCACACGGATCACCCCTGATTCGGCCAGGGAGCGCAGCACGGCATTGACATCACCGGTCAGTTCGCGCCGGTTGGCAAGGTAATCGAAGTCTTCCGTCGTCAGCGGGGTAATGCTGGTCCCGCCGGCAAAGTGCTCCCACAACGTGCCGGTGATCGCTTGTCGCAGGTCGCTGTCTGACTCGTCCATTCATCCACCTCTCTAGCGAAGATCGTGCGAGTTTCGTCGTCTATCTGCATCGATTTCGGCAGATGTCGGCGATATTCTGGCGCTTTCGACCGTGGCCCAACAATCGCGCTTCCTCTTCTGCGACGAGCCGCCGGCGGGCGCTCCGAATAGTCCGTCGCAGCGCACCCGTGGGGTTCTCGCATGATGGTACAGCCCACTGAATTCGAACGCGTAGCTGGCGCCATTTCAGTTCGCGCGGCGGAATTGCTCAATGCGCCGATCCGCGTCACCGACGACCATGGCACGATCGTGGCCAGCAGTTGCCCAGTCGGCGGCGAACCTGCCGCGGCCGAAATCGCCGCCGCTATTCGCGTGCCGCTGCGTTTCGATGCGCGCGGCGGAGAGGTGATCGTCCTCCCGTCCGCCGATGGCGAAGTGATTCCGCCACGACTGGCGCAGGCGCTGGTCGATCTGGTGGTCAGCGAGATCGCCATCGCCGACCGGCTGCCGAGTCAGTCGGATCTCAAGAATCGCTTCATCTACGAGTTGCTCCACGGCGAGACGACCGACGCCGCCGCCGTGCTGCGGGACGCGCGTCTGCTGGGCATGGATCTCACGCCGCCTCGCGCCGTCATCCTGATCGACGCTTCGCGCTTCATTAGTCCGGGCGGTCCGCTGCCTGGCGACGCCGTACGGCGAGCGCGCACGGTCATTCGCAGCGTCGTCGGATTCTTCCACTTGCCGAACGACACCATCTGCGCCTGGGATGGCGCCAACGAGTTGGCCGTGCTGAAGGCCAGCGACACCAAGAAT
The DNA here is from genome assembly GCA_020847015.1 of Thermomicrobiales bacterium. Taxonomy (GTDB): domain Bacteria; phylum Chloroflexota; class Chloroflexia; order Thermomicrobiales; family UBA6265; genus CADCWF01. The sequence continues at coordinate 2,010 of JADLCW010000551.1, forward strand.
CTTGAGAACTGGGTCGATCGTGACGGCGACCCCGGACCGCCAGGCGCCTCATGGGCCAACCTGACCGCACTCAAACGCGCCGCCCGCGCCCTCCTCTGTCGGCTTCGCCACGATACTGGCTCCGACATCACGGTCGGCATCGGTCGCTATCATCCCGGCATCGACGGTCTGGCGCGCTCGTATAGCGACGCACAGGCGGCGCTTTCGCTCGGCAGCCGCTTCCACGGCCCCAATCACGTGCACTGTCTGGACTCGCTCGGCATCCCCGCCTTGGTCGGGGTCGCGGACGAGCAGACAAAGCTCGGACTGGCGCAGCACCTGCTCAGTCCGCTCGACCACGAACCCGACCTGCTGCGCACGCTGGACACCTATTTCGCCGCCGACTGCTGCCCCACGCCCACATCCCAACACCTGGAGATCCACCGCAACACGCTCGGCTACCGGTTCGACAAGATCGCGAATCTGACTGGCCTGGATCCGCGGCGATTCGACGACGCGGTGCAGATTCGATTGGCTCTCGTGTTGCGTTCTCTGGCGGCCTGACCGGCCGGGCGGCCGTATCGAGAAGAGGAACATCATGGCGCTCGTCGATGTGCTGATTCCGACGTACGGCCGCAAGACCGGGTTGGCCGTAACCCTGGCGAGTCTGCACGCGCAGACATTTCACGATTTCGATATCGTCATCTCCGACCAGACGCCCGATGATGACGTGTACCTCGATTCAGTCGAAATCCAGACGCTCGCGCGGGCGCTGCGCTGGCACAGCCACCGGGTGACGATGCATCGCCATCTGCCGCGCCGGGGTCTCGCCGAGCAACGCCAGTTCCTGTTGGAGCAAAGCCAGGCGCCCTACGTCCACTTCCTGGATGACGACGTGCTGCTCGACCCGCCGGTGATGGAACGCATGCTGGCCACGATCCGGCACGAGCGGTGCGGGTTCGTTGGCGCAGCGGCAACCGGACTCGAGTATTTGGCCGACGTGCGGCCGCACCAACAAGACATCGAGTTATGGCGCGGCCCGGTGGAGCCGGAATCGTTCGGTCCCGATTCGATCCCGTGGGATCGCCACCTCGTGAACAACGCCGCCAATCCGCTCCATCTGGAGCGGCGGCTCTGCCCGGGCGGAGCGACGGTGCGCTACAAGATCGCTTGGGTCGGCGGAGCCAACGTGCTGTTCGATCGTGACAAACTCCTCGCCGTCGGCGGATTCAGTTTCTGGGATCGGCTGCCGCCGGAGCATGCCGGCGAGGAAGTCGTCGTCCAGTTCCTGTTGCTGAACCGCTACGGCGGGTGCGGCATTCTCCCCAGCGGAACCTATCACCTTGGATTGCCAACGACGGTGATTGATCGCCGCCGCAACGCGACCGAGCTCTTCGGCGACCTCCAGCGCGAACTCGGCGTGGCGGGGCTGGATTCATCGCTTGTCGCGCCCGCAGTTGAAGCTGCCGGGGCCTGAGGGGCGATTCTTTCTTAACAAGCGCAGCCTGCCTGCTCCTCACCGAGGTCGCCCATCGGCACCACCGCCGCAGGCGCGACATTCTGTGCTGTTGCGCCATGCCCGACGACCTCGCGCATTCGGCACCTCCGCTTCGCCCGCGACGGCGCCCCGAGTTCGCATGCCGAACGCGGGACGGCTTTCATCGTTGGTCGCCCCTCCTGCGCCCCGCGGCTCCGCCTGGCGCACTGGAGAGACGTCCATGGCAGATCGCCACGTCGACCAGGCGGTCGCCTGTTTCCCCAACACGATCGCGCGATCTGACCCGGTGTCAGCCGCCGTCCGGCGAGTTCACCCCGACTCTCGCACTCGCGCGTAGCCTCCGCCAATCCTGACCCGGAAGTCCCGCTCTCTGGGCATATGCACAACACCGCGCCGGTGACGGGAAAGAACAAATGTGCAGTCGCCCGATGTTTCGGGGTGGGACGACGACCTACAGTCTCAATGTGCCGGCTCGCGCTTCGTGCGCTTGCCCAGCGCCGGTGAAAGGACGCGATCGATGGCGACCTCACGGCTTCAAATCCTCCCCGACCCGGCGACGCTCCGGCTCGACGACTTCGCGCACCGTATCGCTGCGTCGTTGGAGCGGCGCGAAGCAGCGCTCGCTGCCGCCATCGGCGCCCTGCGCTCCGATCCCCGCCCCATCGCCGCGGCGGCAGGACTGATGCTGAAGGCGCTGGAGCGAGGTGGCTGCGTGCTTACCGCCGGCAACGGCGGCAGCGCCGCTGAAGCCCAGCACATGGCGGCCGAATTGGTCGGTCGCTTCCGCCGCGATCGCAGAGCCCTGCCGGCGCTCGCGCTGAGCGCTGATGCGGCAACCTTGACCGCGATTGCCAACGATTACGGCTACCCCGAGGCGTTCGCCCGTATTGTCCGCGCCTGGGCCTCGCCCGACAACGTGCTGGTGCTCTTCAGCACCAGCGGCGAGTCGCCGAACGTGCTCGCCGCCGCCGCCGCCGCCCACTCCGCCGCGATGCCGGTCGTTGCGGTCACCGGCGGCCCGCGCAGCCGGCTGGCGGCGGCCGGCGACGTGGCGGTGCGCGTGCCAGCGGTCGAAACACCGCTGATTCAGGAACTCCATGCAATCGTGGTGCACCTCGTGTGCGACCTGGTGGAGGCTGAAATCGCCGGAGGCGCATCATGACCCCGGCCCTGTTTCTCGATCGCGACGGCACCCTCGTCCACCCTCGCCACTATCCGGCGCGCCCGGAGGAGTTGGTGCTCTACGACGGCATCGGCTCCGGGTTGCGCCGCCTGCAGGCAGCTGGATTCCGGCTCGTGCTGATCACCAACCAGGCTGGCATCGCGCGCGGCTATTTCAGCGAGGCCGATCTCGACCGCATGCACGCGCATCTGCGCGCCGAACTCGCCGCGCTCGGGGTCGCGCTCGACGCCATCTACTACTGCCCTCACCATATCGAGGGCGCCGTTGCGCCATATGCCCACGCGTGCGACTGCCGCAAACCGGCTCCCGGCATGCTGCTGCACGCGGCGATAGATCTTGATCTGGATCTCGACTCTTCCTGGTTCCTTGGCGACATCCTCGACGACGTCGAAGCCGGGAATCGGGCCGGTTGCCGCACCGTGCTGATCGATCTCGGCAGCGAAGCGCCGCCAACCAGCGAAGTTCGCCGCCCAACCGCGGTCGCCCGCAACACCGTTCATGCCCTGGAAATCGTCGCCGCTGCCGCGGGGTTGGCTGCTGCTCCCACGACGCACGTTCCCGCGCGTTGGCGCGAGGAGGCCGTCCATGTCCGCTGACAATGCCGCTGTCGATGTCGTGCGCCGCTTCACCGGCCTGCGCGCCCTGGTCATTGGCGATGCGATGCTCGACAGCTACTTGGAGGGCGAAGCCATCCGGCTCTGCAAGGAAGGCCCAGTGCCCGTGGTGCGCCGCTCCACCGTGGAGCACGCGCCGGGCGGGGCCGCCAACGCCGCGGCGAATCTGGCCGCGTTGGGCGCCGATGTCATCTTCGTCGGGCTCGTGGGATCCGACGACGCCGGTCGTGGCCTGCGCGCCGCGCTCGCCGCACGCGGTGTCTCCGACCGCTGGCTGGTGGAGGATCGCGCCGTCGGCACCATCCACAAGCTGCGTGTCGTCGCCAATGGGCAAGTCGTCGTCCGCTTCGACGAAGGCGACACTCGCGACCGCACCGCCGCGGCGGACGACCGCTTGCTGGAAAACATGCGTGACGGCTTCGCCCGAAGCGATCTTATCGTCGCCTCGGATTACGGGTACGGGGTGCTCTCGCCGCGCA
>JADLCW010000552.1 GCA_020847015.1 Thermomicrobiales bacterium
CGCCAAAAAGGGCGAGGGAAGAGGTGGCCGCCCCGCCCCTCTTCCCTCGCCCGCTCGCGGATCCGTTGTCTAATTCCCGAACCGTTGCCGACAGCGCTTCCGGCAATTGCCGTTGCCGCGACCGTGATCCTGGCAGCGGTCCAGACAAGCTTGCTTGCCTTCGGCGTTGGCTGATTTGCCGAAGGTCGCCAGACCGGCCGCTGCGACCGCAGCCGGGACGAGGCCTCGTACCAGCGCGCGGCGGCTGCCGGTTGTGGCCAACCGCTTGCCGAGGAGATCGAAGTGCAATGCGTCCATGTCAAGCCTTCCTCGTCGGCGGGGGTGAAAGGGTGGGGGACAACGAGCGTTTCGACCCGAAGGCCGGCGCTCCTTGCGGGTGCGCCCCGGGGGCGGCCAGGCGCCGCGTTTGCGAGAGATTCATCGCCGCGCCTCACTGCCGGTGCGATCCTGCTGTACGATAGCGGCGCCAGACTTCGCCAACATCGGTGACAGTACGTAATTCCTGAACCGCCCGCGCCAGCGCCCCCGCGAGCGCTCGTCCGCCCGGCGCCGGTGGCCGTATCCTTGCGCGGCGCTGCCGTGCGGGTGTGCGCCGTCGCGAGGAGTTCTGCCCATCGTGCTCGAATTCATCGGACCCATCCTCGGGATCGCGATCGTCGATCTCGTGCTGTCGGGGGACAACGCCGTCGTCATCGGCATGGCCGCGCGGCGGTTGTCGCCGGTCAATCGCCGCAAAGCCATCGTGTTCGGTGGGGCCGGGGCCATCGCGCTACGGATCATCTTCACCCTGATGGCCGCCTTCCTGCTGGGTGTTCCCTATCTCAAATTCTTCGGCGGCGTGCTGCTGCTCTACATCGCCTGGAAGCTGGTCCAACCGGGCGACCACGGCGGGCATGTCAGCGAGGCGGAATCGCTGGGGCAGGCGGTGCGCACCATCATCCTGGCCGATGTCGTCATGAGTCTGGACAATATCCTGGCGGTGGGCGGCGTGGCGCAAGGGCACTACGGGTTGCTGCTGTTCGGGTTGCTGCTCTCCATCCCCCTGCTGCTGGTCGGCAGCGAACTGGTGGCGCGCTTGCTGGGTCGCGTGCCGGTGTTGCTCTACCTCGGCGTCTTCGTGCTGCTCCACGCCGCGGTGATGATGATCGTGGACGACCCGCTGGTGCATACGCGGGTGGCCCTGCCGGAGTGGTTCCCCTGGCCGGTGGCGGCGGCGCTGACGCTGCTGTTGTGGGTGGCGACGGCGCAGCGCGAGCGTCGCGTGGCCGCCCGCGCCCGGATCGAGATGGACGTGGCGAAGAGTGTTGCGGTCGATCGACCGGAGCATACATCCGGTCCGGCGTCGGCGGCGTAAAGTGCATGAGCGCGTCGCCCCAAGCACACCGATGCGCTCGTCCCGAACCCATGGAGCGCCGCACACGCTCCACATTCCCCCTTCCCGCACAGACCCGGCCATCGGTCGGGTCTGTGTGATGGGGCGAAGTCGCCAACCGGCCGCCCGCGTCACCCGCCCGGAAGCCCGACGACAAAACCAATCGCCCGGTCGCGCGGCGGAGCCGCGGCGCGCGTTCAGTCCGCCGTGGCGTGCTTGCCGAGACCGGCCGGCGGGCGGGAGTTGCGGACCAGACCGGTGACGGCGACCAGCGTCACGAGGTAGGGGAGCGCGGTCAGCAGATCCTGCGGAATTGGCCAGTTGAGCGCCTGCACCTGGAAGCGCAACGCCTGCGAGAACCCGAACAGCAGCGCCGCGCCCAGCGCGCCGTAGGGCATCCAGTTGCCGAAGATGACCGCCGCCAGTGCGATGAACCCGCGCCCGGCGGTCATGTTGGTGGTGAACTGCGACAAATCGCCAATGGAGAGATAGGCCCCGCCCAACCCGGCCAGCACGCCGCTGGCCAGCACGCAAGCGTACCGGTAGCGCGGCACGTCGATGCCGACGCTCTCGGCGGCGCGCGGCGATTCGCCGGCGGCCATGATGCGCAATCCCGCCTTGGTGCGAAACAGCACCCACTGCACCGCCGGAACCAGCAGGAACGCCACCGGAACCAGCACGTTGAGGGTGCTGCCGCCGATTTCGAAGTTGGGCAACCGCTGCACCGCCGGCGAGCCGCCGGCCTGATCCCAGATGCGCTGCACCAGAAACGCCGTCAGCCCCACCCCCAGCAGGTTGATGGCGGTGCCGGCGACGATCTGGTCGGCGCGCAGATTGATGGCCCAGATGGCGAACACCAGCGCCCCCAGCCCGCCGGCGAGCACCGCCACGATCAGCCCGACGAAGGGGTTGCCGGTGAAATAGGCTCCGGCGGCGGCGGCGAACGCCCCCAGCAACATCAACCCCTCCAGCGCGATGTTGGTCACTCCGGAGCGTTCGGACAGGATGCCGCCCATGGCCGCGAACACCAGCGGGGCCGTCGAGCGCAGCGTGGCCGCCAACAGCGCGATCGAGAAGAAGCCGAAGATGCCGTCCACGTGCAATCCCTTCGGGTGTCAGGCGTTCGGAGTCAGAACGCAGGCGCGACGCGGCGGGCCGCCGGTTGGCCGGCGCGCCGCGCTTCGTCCTCGTGACCGGCGACGCGTAGCTCGTTCTTCATAGCGCCGGCGTCCCCGGCCGCGGTTCCAGGTCCGGGCCGTCGATGTCCTCCGAGGCGCGGTCGGTCGTCATGGCCCCGGCCCGGGCGGCCTGCCGGCGGCGCTTGCGAAACTCGTCGAAAGCGGCGAACGCCGACACCGACAGGATCACCAATCCCTGCAGCACCGAAACGAGATCCTTGGAGGCGCCGGCGGTATTTTGCATGTGCGTGGAGCCGGCGTTGAGCGCGCCGAACAGCAATCCGGCCAGCACCACCCCGCCCGGATGGTTGCGCCCCACCAGCCCCACCGCGATCGAGGTGAAACCGTAGCCGGATTGCACGTTGTAGTAGCGTCCGTGCAACCCCAGCGCTTCGGCGGCTCCGGCCAACCCGGAGAGCACGCCGCTCAAGGTCATCGCCAGCGTGATGGTCGCGCCCCAGGCGATGCCGGCATAGGCGGCCGCCCCCGGACTGATGCCGACCGTGCGCAGCCGGTAGCCGAGGGTGGTGCGGTAGAGCAGGAACCAGAGCGCGACCGCCGCCAGCAGCGCCAGCAAGAACCCGGCGTGCAACCGCGTCCCCGGCAGCAGGCGCGGCAGCCGAGCGGCGGTCTGCGCCGCTTCGGTGGCCTGCAAATCCGGTTTGACCGGCAGCCAGCCGCCCTGGAACACCACCACGGTGCTCAACCGCAGCGCGAGGTAGTTGAGCATGATGGTGGTGATCACCTCGTGGGCGCCGGTGCGCGCCTTGAGAATGCCGGGCACGAATCCCCAGAAACCACCGCCGATCACCGCCGCCAGCAGCGCCAGCGGCAGGTGAATGACGGCCGGCGCCCCCAGCGGCAAGGCGGCCACCAACCCGCCGGCCAGCCCGCCGACCATCATCTGGCCCTCGATGCCGATGTTGAACAACCCCGCCTGCGCGGCCACGGCGAAGGCGAGACCGCCCAGGATGAGCGGAGTCGCGGCGATCAACGTCTCGGCCAGCGGTTTGACGCCGCCGAAGGCCCCCTCGAACATCGCCGCGTAGGCGACGACCGGGTTCTCGCCCGAGAGCAGCATGATCAACCCGCCGACCAGCAGCGCGATGGCCACCGCTCCCAATGAGGAGAGCATGGTCGGCACGGCGGCCGCGGCGCGGCTGGCCAGCACGGCGTCGGTGGAGGGCACGACCCCCGGGCTAGTCGGCGGCGCGCTCATCGAGCGTTTTGCCTCCCATCAGCAACCCCAGCGTGGCTCGATCCACCTCGCCGCTGGCGAACTCGCCGACGATGCGCCCATCGAAGATGACCAGGATGCGGTCGGAAAGATCGAGAATTTCATCGAGATCGAAGGAGATCAGCAGCACCCCGCGGCCGGCGTCGCGCGCCGCGACCAGTTGCCGGTGCACGAATTCGATGGCGCCGATGTCCAACCCGCGCGTCGGCTGCACGGCGAGGATCACTTCCGGTTCGCGGTGCAGCTCGCGGGCGATGATCAACTTCTGCTGGTTGCCGCCGGAAAGCGCTCCGGCGGGGGTGTGCGGCGAGGGAGCGCGCACGTCGAATTCGCGCATCAGCTCGGCGGTCAGCCGCTCCGTCGCGGCGTAGTCGATGCGGCCGCCGTGACTGAACGGGGCGTGCTCGACATTGCCCAGCAGCACGTTTTCGGTCAGCGAGAAGGGGAGCACCAACCCCCGCCCGTGCCGATCCTCCGGAATGTAGCTGAGTCCGGCCTGACGAATGGCGTCCGGATTGCGGCCGGTGATCTCCCGGTTTTGCAGCAGCACCCGGCCCGCGTCGGGGCGGCGCAGCCCGGCCAGCGTTTCGACCAGTTCCGCCTGCCCGTTGCCTTCCACCCC
>JADLCW010000553.1 GCA_020847015.1 Thermomicrobiales bacterium
CACTTAGTCGACAAAAGTGTCTGCGCTGCGGCTGCGCAGGCGCAGATCGGGCGAATCAGCCCTTCATCCGGAGGTTGCGGGGAATAACGGCGGGTGACGAGATGTTTGACGATTTGGTTCGAGGCCGGGAACGCGGGCGGGATAGGGACAAGGGAGCCTCCGGACAGGTTGGCTGATCATCCGTGGGATGAGAAGCTGCGGCTTGCACGTAAAGGGAAGAATGGCGAATGCCATCGGTTGGGGACGGAAAGGTATCGGCGGCGGTGCAGCCTCGACCCGAGGACTACGGCTATGATCTCGACCGCGCGCTGCAATCGGTTGTTGGGCTGCGGGCCACGATGCCGCGGGATGCCTTCACTGCCGAAACGCTGGGAACCGAACGGGCCGGGCACGGGGTGCTGATCCGCGAGAGCGGTCTCATCCTGACCGTCGGCTACCTGATCACCGAGGCGGACCAGATCTGGCTGCACCTCGCTGACGGCCGCGCCATCGCTGGTACGACGATCGGCTTCGATCAGGCGACCGGTTTCGGTCTGGTCCAGGCGCTGGGCCCCGTCGATCTGCCGATCTTGCCGTTCGGGAATTCGGGCGCGGTCGCGCTCGGCGACAAGGTGGTGATGGGCGGCGCCGGCGGGCGCAAGCGTTCAGTCGCCGCGTGTGTGGTTGGCAAGCAGGAATTCGCGGGATACTGGGAATATGTCTTGGACGAGGCGATCTTCACCGCGCCGTCGCATCCGAACTGGGGTGGAACGGCGCTGATCGGCGCACGTGGGGAACTGCTCGGCATCGGATCGCTGCAGCTCGAAGCCAGCACCGGGAACGACATCAACATGGTCGTTCCGATCGATCTGTTGAAGCCGATACTCGACGACCTACTTTCGTCCGGCGGCCGCAGGGGCCCGGCCCGGCCATGGCTTGGCATGTACGTTGCCGATGCCGACCAGAAGCTCGTCGTCATGGGCCTCGCCAATCGCGGACCTGCGCAGCGCGCGAAGATCGATACCGGTGATGTTGTGGTCGCGGTCAACGGCGTTCCCGTGGAAAGTCTCGCCGATCTGTTCCGAAAGATATGGGCGACCGGCGATGCCGGCGTCGACGTGCCGGTCACCGTGTTGCGCGACCAGCGGGCCTTAGACATTACGGTGAAATCGGCCGATCGCGCCACCTTTCTGAAAACGCCGCGCATGCATTAAGAAGATGATGTCAGTGCGGATCCCGCTTCACTTGCCGGACGCGGCCAACGCGGTGGTCTCGAACTGGCTTGCCTGAAGCACCATGTTCCCGAGGAAGCTCGCGATCGCCAGGCGTACCGGTGCGAGAATGCGCGTCCCGGGAACCGGCACGAGCCAAACTTCGATGTCGCGCCCTTCAGACAGGAACTTGATGAGCTGACTCGATGCGCGATGGCCGGACATCGGGGTGAACTTGATGGCGCAAACCAGCACCATATTCTGCTTGCCGCGGTCGTTCTTGATCATGTCGGTGCGCTTGAACGAGAGCGTGAGATCGTAACGCCGCCGTCCGTCGAACATCGATAATGTCCGTTCGCATCCCTCGCGGGCCATCGGATCGTCGGATCCGGGAATCAGAAAGGCCGACAGCGGATCGGTGACTCCGACTTTGTGCGCATCCGCGATCGGAACCCGATCGTTTTCGAGAGGCGGCTCATCGACCTTGAGGTCGCGTACGCGCGGGCCGTCAAATGTGATCTGAACGTTGACCTTCTCGTCCTCGCGTACGACTGCGGACGCGAAGCTTGACGGTTGAGGGCGCCCGTCCTTCATCTGCCCGTTCACGGTTACGTTGCCTTCGCCCTTGACCAGGAGACTAAGGAAGCCGCTCACTCCTCCGTTGGCCGAGATTGTATAATCGGATGGACCAAGCTGTGTCCGCCAGGTCAGCTTCCCGATCGCTATGCCTGACATCGACAGCGTGTAGCGGGCGTCAAATCGGGCCTGCGCCTCTGCGGGAACAGCCATACCAGTCACAATCGCCAACGCGGTGAAAAACCCAGGAAGTGCGCTTGCGATTATCGACCGCATCAAAGTTGCCGCTGGCGGCAGTCCCTCTCATCCCGGAGTGCCCGGCTATATGGAACTATTGGTTCCGCCTGGCAAATTTGCACCGTCAAGTTGCCGGCGGTTGCCCGTTGAGCACATGCGACGCGACTCCATCCGTGAGCGGCAAAACCTCAATGGTGTCAACGCGCTGAGGGTAGAACGCGAGATGGCCCGCGATCTCGCTCACCGCGGCGAATGGCGCCTCGTAGGTCCAGATGGCGTTGGCTGAAGCGCACCCGTCGATCGCGATCGAGTAATAGGCGGCATCCCCTTTGTAGGGGCAGTGAGTGGTGTGATCCGTGCGCAAGAGGGCGTTCATGTCGACATCGTCCCGCGGGATGTAATGCACCACGGGATAGGACGCCTCCTTGAGCGCGAGCGCGCGCCGGGTGTCGGCGATCACTCGTCCGCCATGGGTAACGCGCACGCGATGCGCGGCAGGCGTTATGGTGATGGGATGGGATGCATCAGGTGTTTTCATGGTCGCCCGTAAGCGGTGGAGGCGGTTGCGCCCAGATGGGGTGCGGGGTGCGATTTTGAATGGCGCCACGCTAGAGGTTGTGGCCATGGCCTCCGGGTCCCCGTGACGGCCAGTCTGGCGCACCCGACACGATTCGAACGTGTGACCTTTGCCTTCGGAGGG
>JADLCW010000554.1 GCA_020847015.1 Thermomicrobiales bacterium
ACGCAGCCGAGTCGAGGCATGGCCAGCGTGATCTTGCCGAAGATCAGCCCGAACGCGGCCACCACGAACAGGTCGGCGTCGGCATCGGCCAGCGGCTGGCGCGCCTCGGCGGTCCGAAGCGTGGCCGGTTGGTGGAGGGGCAGCCCGAGTTCGCGCGCGGCGTCAGCCACCGGCGATGCCTCGATGCGGCGACCGCGCCCGGCCGGGCGGTCAGGTTGGGTCACGACCAGCCGCACATCGAACCGCGGGTCATGCGCCAGCGCACGCAACGCCGGCACGGCGAAGTCTGGCGTCCCGAAATAGACCACGCGCAGCGGTTGCCGCTCCAACCCGATCCTCCTCCGATGCTTCTGGGTCGGCATCCCGACGCCGGCGTCATGGTACGCTCCGCTCGGCTTCCCGCGATGCCCCCTCTGGCGACGGTCCGGCCCCGCATGTCGGCTGCCAGGCAGCGCGGTCGCTCGGGCGGCGACGGCCGCGGCTCTTTCGCCCAATGGCCCGGCAAGGCTCTAGAATCCCGCCCATGACCGCAGTCCGCCGCTCGTCGGCGCCGCGCCGTTGGCGCCCGACCGCTCTGGCCCTGGCGATCGTCTGGATCGCGGCGCTCGCCCTGCGTCTCTATGGGCTCAACTGGGACGAAGGGCAAAATCTGCACCCCGACGAACTCTTCGTCGCCAAGATCGTGCTGATCGACCGCATCCATGTCACCTGGCCGCCCGATCTCGGCGAGCTGCTGGACCCGGCTCGAAGCGGGCTCAATCCGCGCTCGGTCGACCCCGCCACGGGCGCGTTCCGTGAATTCGCCTATGGCGCCCTGCCGCTCTTCGTGACCGATTTCGCAGCCTGGAGCGCGTCGCACGTCGGCAGGGTCAATTGGAACGACCCCGACCACGCCTATCTCGTGGGGCGACTCCTCTCGGCGCTGCTGGACAGCTTGACGGTGCTGCTGGTCGCGGTGATGGCGACCCGTCTGGGCGGGCGGGGGGCAGGATTGCTGGCCGCCTTCGTCGCCGCCACGACGCCGATGATGATCCAGTTGTCCCATTTCTTCACCACCGACAGTTGGCTTACCTTCTTCGTCGCGCTGTGTTTGTGTTTGTCGATGCGCGCCGTCGAACGCGGCACGATCCGCTCGCTGGCGGTGGCGGGCGGGGCGGCGGGGCTGGCGATGGCGACCAAGGGGAGCGTGGTCACGTTGTTCGCGGTCGTGGCGCTGGCCGGGTTGATCCAGACGCTGCGACGCACGCCGGCCGGCAGCGGCGGTCAGGCGATCGCGCGACTGCTCGCGCGGCTGGCGGCCGCCGGAGCGGCCGGTCTCGCCGCATTCGCGCTCTTCGAACCCTATGCGCTGCTGCGCCCGGATGTGTATGTGCAGTCCTTGCGCACCCAGGCCGAAATGGTGCGCGGCGCATTCGACGTGCCGTTCAGCCGCGGATTCGTCGGGCTTTCGCCCCTCTACCCGCTCGACCAACTGATGCGCTGGGGAATGGGACCCGCGGCGACGCTGCTCGCCCTCGCCGGCGTGGCGCTGCTGGTCCGCCAGGCGCTTCGCGGGGGATCGGAGGCGCTGCTGCTGCTGGTGTGGCTGGGGGTCTACGGCGCGATCGTCGGCGTGGCCGAGGTGCGCTTCCTGCGCTACCTCGCCCCGCTGATTCCGGTGTTGGCCGTCGCGGCCGGGTTGGCCGGGGCAACCCTGTGGGGTTGGGCCAGGCAATGGAGAGGGCTGCGACTTGGGCCGCTGCTCGCCGGGGCCGCGCTGATCGCGGTCGCAGCCTGGGCGCTGGCCTTTGCTTCCATCTACGCCGCCGAGAACCCCCGGCTGGCCGCCTCGCGCTGGATCTACGCCAATGTGCCCGGCGGCAGCGCGCTCTCGGCCGAATACTGGGATGACGCCTTGCCGCGCGATTTCGGCTTCGCGCTCAGCAGCGTGCCGTTTCAATACGAGACGGTCACCATGGATCTCTACGCCGACCATCCGCCGGCCGAAACCGCCGATCTGCTGTTCGCCGCGCTCTCGCGGATCGACTATCTGGTGCTCTCCTCGAACCGGGTGGAAACGTCGATTCGGGCCGCGCCGTGGCGCTACCCGGTGCAGAACCGCATGTACGATCTGCTCGCGTCGGGTCAACTCGGGTTCCGGCCAGTCGGCGTTTGGGAGCGTCCACCGCGTCTCGGCCCGATCGTGTTCGACGATCGCGGCGCGGACGAGTCGTTCATCAACTACGATCATCCGCGGGTTCGCATCTACCAGCGTGAGCGCGATCTCTCGCCTGCCGTGTTCGCGCAGCAGATGGCGTGGGCGGTGGCCCAACCGTGGGTTCCCACCCGTCACGCCCCGCCGGGTTCGTTGATGCTTGGTGAACCGGTCGGTCAGCGGACGGCGGTGAACGACGCGCGCTGGAGCGCCGCCGCGACCGGTTTCACGCCGGTCGCGGTGGCGGGGTGGTTGCTGCTGCTGGTGGTGCTGCAGGCGACCGGCGTCCCGCTGGCGGCTCTGGTGTTTGGAACCTTTGGCGATCGCGGTTGGGGGTTCGGTCGCCTGCTTGGGTTTCTGCTCGGGGGATATGTGGTGTGGATCGGCGCCAGCCTCGGCGCGTTCGCCTTCCGCGCCATCTGGTGCTGGGTCGCCCTGCTGCTGGTCGCGGGCGTCTCCTGGGCGATCGCGGTTCGCCGCCTCGGCGTCCCGGCCGCGCGAGCGTTGCTCCATCCGCGCGGCATCGCGGCGGCCGCCGAGCTCGCGTTCTGGGCCGTCTTCGCGCTCTTCCTGCTGTTCCGCTTCATCAACCCGGATAGCTGGCATCCCATTTGGGGCGGCGAGAAACCGATGGAGTTCGCGCACCTCAACGCCATGCTGCGCACCGCGCACTTTCCGCCCTACGACCCGTGGTTCAGCGACGGAGTGCTGAATTACTACTACTACGGGCTCTATCTGGTCGCCTTCTTGCTGAAGCTGACCGGCATCCCCTCCGAGATCGGGTTCAATCTCGCTCAGCCGACGGTGATCGCGCTGCTGGCCAGCGCGTTGTTTTCGACGGCCGCGGCCATCGCCGGGGGCGGTCAGCGGCCGCGCCGCGGCATCGTCGCCGGTATCGCGGCGGTGCTCTTCGGGGTGCTGGTCGGCAATCTGACCACCGCCGCCGCGCTGCTGTCGCCGGCGCGGGAACCGTTCGCTTCGTTCCTCGCCTGGACGTGGGCCGGCAGTCGCGCCATCGACAACGCCATCACCGAATTCCCTTTTTTCACCGGGCTCTACGCCGATCTCCACGCCCACGTCGTCGCCTTGCCCATCACGGTGCTGGCGATCGCGCTCTGTTTCGCGCTTGCGCTCGGAGATCGCTCCCATGACCCGCCGACGTCGGCCGCATCGCTGCGGCGCGACCCGGCGACCCTGGCTCGCTTCGGATTGCTCGCGTTGACGCTGGGCACGCTGAGCGCCACCAACGCCTGGGACGTGCCGACCTACGCCGCGGTGGCGGTCGCCGCGCTCTGGATGGCGTCCGCCCGGGTGAGCCCCTTCCGCACCCGGCTGCTAATCTTCGCCGGGGCCGCTCCGGCGCTGGCCGCGCTCGCCTACGGATTGTTCGTTCCGTTCCACCGCCACTTCGTCGCTCTGTTCGGTGCGCTGGCCCCGGTGCGCGATCCGACCGATCCGCGGCAGTGGCTGTTGCATCTCGGGGGGTTGGGAGGGGTGGTCGCCATCGGCGCGCTGGCGGCGCTGGCTCCCGCGCCGACGCTGCCGGGTTCCCGCTGGGTCGATCCGCGCCTGGCGCCGGTCGGTGCGGCGCTGGTGGTCGCCGCGACGATGGCGTCGGACCCCATCGGGCGCGCCGTGCTGCTCGTTGCCGGACTTGCGCCGATCCTCGGCGGCGCGTGGCTCATCGCCATGAACCCGGCCGCGCACGGTCGTTCGGCGGCCGAGCGGGCGATCGATCTGGCCCCGGTGGCGGGCGGCGTGGCGCTCACCGCGCTGGCGGTGTTGACCGGGCGCGAGGTGCTGGCGGCCGCCGTGGCGATCTTCACGCTGGCGGCCGCCGGTTGGCTGTTCGCCGGCGACGTCCGGTTGCGCTTCGCGTCATTGTTGGCGGCGGCGGCCTTCGGCGTTGTTGCCGGCGTCGAACTGGTCGTCATCG
>JADLCW010000555.1 GCA_020847015.1 Thermomicrobiales bacterium
TTCTCGTGTCTACCTGCATGATGGAGCATCCCAAATGGCGAACCCTATCCAATTGAATGACGAAGACGTGACTTATTTGCTGACCCTGCTGCGAAATGCGTCCCAACCGCTCTCTACCCAGCAGTTGATCGACGCCCTGCGGCGTCATTCGGCTCCCTCCGAAGCCGCCCCGAGCGCCGACGGGGCGTAGTCGGCCCGCTGTTTACGCGGCGTCCGCGCCGCTTGCCCACCCGTCCTTGCACGCTTCGGGCGGATTGCCGCCGGAACCGTTTCGGCAAAGGGAGCGACATGATTTCCCAGGATCTCGAATTGGACGTGGCGTTTTCCGGTTCGCCGCAACAACAGGATCTGGCCGCCCAGATCCTGACGCTGATGCGCGCCCGGGCGCGGTTCATGGCTGCTACCGCGCCGATCCGGATTCCATAGGAGGCGCTGGCTGACTACCTTGCCGGAAAGGGCGTCGCCAACGCCGAAGCTTCCGTCCGCGCCGCCCTCGCAGCCAACCCAACCGTCTTCGCACTGGAAGAGCACGACGGCGCCGAAACCGTCGCCACCACCCGCATCGGGCGCGCGCCCCGGGTCATCGCTCCGTCACAGGCCCATTCGCTGGTGAATCGCTTCATGACCCCGCAGCCGAAACCGGAGAAACCGACGCTGCCGGTGCGGGAGCGGCTGCGGGTGGAGCCGCGCTGGGCCACCCTCACAATCGCGCTGGAGGATCTGAGCGAAGAGGAGCCACCGGAAACTGTGCTTCCGGCGCCCGAGCTGCTGCCAGAAGCGCCGGTTGCAGCCGTCGTAGCTGAGCCGGCCCCGGTGGTCGTGGCGGAGCCGCCCACGGTTGTCGTCGAGGAGCCGCCTGCGGTCGTTGTCGAGGAGCCGCCTGCGGTCGTTGTCGAGGAACCGACCGCGGTGGTCGTCGAGGAACCGGCCGCGGTTATCGTCGAGGAGCCGATCGCGGTCGTCGCAGTGGAGCCAGCCGCGGTGGTGGCTGTCGAACCGGAGATCGTGCCGGAACCGGAACCGGAACCGGTCAAGTCCGTGGCGCCGCCGGCGCGAACCATCACCATCCCCGTAGTGGCGACTACCGATGTCACCGGCGTGGACGATCTGGATCTGGCCACGGCCATTCGAGAGCGTCTCACCGCCGACACGCGGGTCGCCAATTTCGGCGAGCAATGGATGATGGAGGATCGGGTTCCCCGATTCAGCCGCGGCGATCTGCGCCGCATGAAGGACTACCTGCAGGAGCAGGAGCGACCGCTGCCCGATGATGTGCTGGCGCAGGATGTATTGAACGTGCGCCCCGGCAGTCCCGAGTTTGACCTGGTCCGGTTCGCCATCAACTACCGCCTCTCGCACGAGCACCGCGATTTCGAGTTCGTCGGCTCCACCAACCAGCGCTACTGGTCCACCAGCAGCCTGTCGCCGATCGGCACCGGCCGACGCAAGCCAAACGAGCTGGGGTCTGACTACCGCTTCCTGCTCGAGGAGACCCCGGAGTCGATCGCGCACCGTTCGATCGAATCAGTCGATCACGTGCTCACCTTCTTTGAGTATCTGCACGGTCTGCTGCCCTACGATGCCGAGCTGCAGAAGCTGACGCCGGGTCCGATGCTGCACGGGCAGCGGGCTGCTGTGCTCACCTTCGAGTGCCCGCAGTCCTACACGACCTACCTGGTTGAACTGCGCTACCCGACGCCGAACCGGGGCGGGTTCATCCTTGGGCTGGATGATTTCTACGGCGACAACCTGGTGCCGGGGGCGGTCATTTCCATTTCCGCCACCGAGAACGACGGTCATTACCGGGTCGAGTTCCTCGCCGAGAATCCGCGAAACGCTCGCCTGCTGGAGCTGGACGAGCGGCGCTCCGCCCAGCGCTATGTGTTCCGCCCCACGACCTACTCCTGTGGCGTCGACGAAGGCATGCTGCTGACCGAAGAGCGCTTCGGCGGTCTCAATGGCGAGAAGCCGCTCGACGACAAGGTGCGGCGGCGGCCGGAATCGGTGGTGGCGGCCACGTTCGAGCGGGTCGGCGATCGCCGCGAGAGCAACTACTCGGCCAACTTCGACACGCTGCTTGCTGCCGTCAATGTCGAGCGCCCGATGTCGGCGACGCTGCTGCGCTCGGTGCTGGAGAACGACGACACCGGCGCGTTCTCGCACGACCCCGAGGGGCAGGATGACTACACCTACGTTCCCGGCGCCACCCCCTAATCCCGACGACGCGGAGGAGGAATCTTTCGCGCCGGCGGAGCGGGGCACGGGCGCCCTCGACGCCTTCGCCGCGGGTCACGTCGCCGCCGCCGATGTGGCCCGTCTCTCCGATCTCGATCGCCGGGCGGCGGCGCGCTTCCAAACCGAATGGTTTGTATTGCCGGAACCGGTGCGCGAGCGGATCGTCCGCGAGATGGGTGAGCTAGCCGAAGACCGGGTGGAATTGAACTTCGGGCGGGCGCTGCGGGTGGCGCTGGCGGATGCTTCGCCGGTAGTGCGCCAACTGGCCGTCGCCGCGCTGTGGGAGGACGAGCGAGACGATCTGCCCGACCTGCTGCGCGGCGTGCTGGCGACCGACCGATCGCAA
>JADLCW010000556.1 GCA_020847015.1 Thermomicrobiales bacterium
CGCGAATGGGAAGCAGCCTCAGGTCGGACTGCGGATGACGACGGCGGGACGCGCCGTGCGGCCGGCGCATAAACGATGCCGGGAACGATTGTCCGCAGAAAAAGCCGATTCGGACAGTCGAAGAGGCAGGAAGAAGCGACAAGCGCCGCGCGGCTGTTCCTCCTCGACTGCCCGACTCCGTTATCCCACCACCGTCAGCTCTCGCGGGGCTTCGTTCAATCGCTCGGCCCCGGTGTCGGTGCAGAGCACGGCGTCCTCGATGCGGATGCCCCAGCGGCCGGGGATATAGATGCCCGGCTCGTCGCTGAAGATCATGCCCTCAGCCAGGGGGAGCGTGTTGCCGAGCACGAGGTATGGCTCCTCGTGGATCGAGAGGCCCAGTCCATGACCGACCCGGTGCAGGATGTACTCGCCGTAGCCGGCATCCTCGAGCACCGCGCGGGCGGTCAGATCCAGCGCCTCGCAGGGGACGCCGGGGCGGATGACTTGCAGCGCCGCTTCGTTGGCGGCCAGCACCGCGGCGTAGGCGCGGCGAAAATCGTCCGGCGGCTCGCCGACGAAGACGGTGCGGGTAATGTCGCTGTTGTATCCCTCCAGGGTGCCGCCCCAGTCGAACACGACCGCATCGCCCGGTTGGATCACCCGATCGTTGCCGCTGTGGTGGGGCGAGGCGGAGTTCGGGCCGCTGCCGCAGGATCCGAAGTTGGGACCGAGACCGCGGGCATAGGTCAGGTCCAGCAGTCGCCGCAACGCCTGGAGTTCGGTTAGTCCGGCGATCGGCGCCGAGATGAACTCCAGCCAGGCGTCATCGGTGCGGCGGGCGGCCTCGCGCATCAGCTCGATTTCGCGGCCATCCTTGATCATCCGCAGCGGGCGCAGCAGCGCGCCGGCCTCGCTCCAGGCGGCTCCCGGCAGCGCTTCTTGCAACCGCAACAGGAATACGCTCCAAAGCGTGTCGTCCACCGCGACGGTGGGGGAGTCGCCACCGAGCAGATCGGCGGCGATAGTGGCCGGGTCTTGCGTTTCCTCCCAGGTGACGACATCCAGCAGATCGCGCCGGTTGGCGAGCTGGGGCGCTTCCAAGCCGGGCGCCAGATAGATGGGGCCGCCGCCGCGGGGAACCAGCAACACGCTCATCCGCTCGCTGGGGTGGCCGACGAGACCGGTCAGGTAGCGCAGATCGGCGGCGGGGCCGGCGACGAGCCAATCGACGTTCTGCCGCGTCATCTCCGCCTGGAGACGACGAATGCGGTCGGCAAAAACGGTCAGATCCGGTTCCACGGCAACCCTCCCGGTGCGGCGCGATATCGCGGCGGGATTGTCGCAGAACGAGCCAGGAGTCAGAAGCGGGGCGCGCAGCACGAGCGCGGAGACAACGTGGGCTGTCGGTCTCCACGTCTGACTTCCGACTCCCGACTCGTTCGGCTATTCTTGCGCCTCACCACGACCGTCCGGGTCATGTGCCCAGCAGGAGACTGAAGGAGGAGACCCGATGCCCAAATGGAACGGCCGCCGTCTTGGCTGGACGCTGGCGTTGCTGGCGGCCATGACGCTGAGTCCGCTCGCCGCGCTGGCGCAAGATGCCTCGCCCGTCGCCAGCGCGGCGATCGTCTCGCCGACGCGCGCGGAATGGACCGCCGCCTACGAAGCGGAAATGGCTTTCACTGAGCCGTCCACCCCGGGCGGCACATTCATCGATTCGGCGACCTACGACATCCAGACCGTGCAGCCGCTGCTCGCCGAGGAGAACAACTCCATCGCCGTGGCCGGGATGATGTTCGAACCGCTGGTCGGCGGCGACCCGCGCACCGGGGAACCGGCTCCCAACGCGCTCGCTGATTTCTGGGAGATCGCGCCGGACCGCATCACCTACACGTTTCATCTCAATCGCGACGCGCGTTGGCACGACGGCGAACCCGTCACCGCCGCCGATGTCATTTTCAGCTTCGACGCCCTGGCTAACGAGAAAACCGGCAGCGTCTACACGGGCACCTTCAACGAATCGGTGGCCAGCTACCGCGCCATCGACGACTACACGGTCGAGGTGGTGGCCAAGCAGCCGCGCGTCGACTTCCTCTACACCAACATGATGGCTGCCGTTGTCGTACCCAAGCATATCTGGGGCGACATCCCGGTCGAGAAGTGGGCGACCGACCCCGGCGCCACCGGGCAAGATCCCAGCCGCGTGGTTGGTTCCGGTCCGTTCAAGTTCCAGGAGTGGACGCCGGGCGAAAGCGTGACGCTCGTTCGCAATGACGACTACTACGGCAAGGTCGCCTGGATCGACACCTACGTGCGTCGCGTCTGGCCCGACCAGATCGCCGTGGTCAACGCGCTGCTCAACGATGAATTGGATGTCGCCGGACTGGAGCCAGCCGACGTGGCCGCCATCGAGGGCACGCCAGGCATCGCCATCGAGGACTTCCCGACCCGCAACTTCAGCTATCTGGAATTCAATCTCGACCCCGAGGTGACCACGCTGTTCCAGGATCGCGACGTGCGTCAGGCGATGATGTACGCGATCGACCGCCAGTCGATCGTCGATGACATTCTGCTCGGGTACGCCGAAGTGGCGCGCGGCACGCAACCCGTGATCTCCTATGCCTACGCGCCGGAAGACACCACGCCCGTATACGAGTTCGACCCGGAAAAGGCGAAACAACTACTGGCCGCCGCCGGCTGGACCGACAGCAACGGCGACGGGACGGTGGACAAGGACGGCCAAGAACTCAGTTTCGAGCTGCTCTACCCGTCCGGTTCGCCCACCAGCGACCAAATTGCCGCCTACCTGCAGGACGCCTGGAAGGCGGTGGGCGTGGACGCCGCGCCGAAATCGCTGGAGTTCCCGGCGATGATCGAGGCGACCACCACCGATCCCAGCTTCGCCGTCGCGCTCTATGGATTCCAGTGGGACGCCACCTTCATTCAGGACGCCATGTTCGGGTGCAACCAGTACCAGGTCGGGTTCAACGACATGCGCTACTGCAATCCCGATCTGGACAAGATCAACGCCCAGGCGGTGGTCGCGTTCGATGAGGCGCAGCGGCGCGCGCTGCTGATCCAGGCCTCGAACATCGTCAACGAGGACCTGCCGGTGCTGGTGCTCGATTTCGGCAAGAGCATCGTCGCCTATAGCGATCGCGTCCAGAACTACGCGCCGAACACGTGGGGCGGCACCCCGCTCACCTACCTCTGGCTGGAACAGTAACCGACGATCGCGCTCGTCTCCGGACCCGGCCGCGCAATGCGGTCGGGTCCGGCCGGCGCCGATATCGCGCGCGAAGGACCCCATGACCGCCTACATCCTCCGTCGCCTGCTGGTCATGATCCCGCTGCTGCTGGGCGTGACCTTTCTCACCTTCGCGATGATCAATCTGATTCCCGGTAGCCCGGCCGACATCGTGCGCTCCGATCCGAAGATCCGGCCAGAGGCGCGGGAGCGGATCGAGAAGCAGCTTGGGCTGGACAAGCCATGGCCGGTGCGCTACGTGCTCTGGCTGGGCGATCTGGCTCGGGGCAATCTCGGGTACTCGATGTACAACCGGGTGCCGGTGGCCGACCGCATCGGGGCGGTGCTGCCCAATACGCTGCTGCTCACCACCTCGGCGTTGGCGCTGGCGCTGATTGTCGCAGTGCCGCTGGGCGTCTACGCCGCGCTTCGGCACCGCTCCTGGTTCGACCATGTCGCCACGGTCGGCGCGGTGGCCATGTACGCCATGCCCACCTTTTGGCTGGCGCTGCTGCTGGTGATCCTGTTCTCGCTCAAATTCAGCGCCTGGGGCTGGCCGTCGCTACCCGTCGGCGGCATGACCGACGCGCGCGGCGGAGGCGGCTTCGGGGATCGTTTCGAGCACCTGATTCTGCCCGCCATCACGCTGGCGCTGGTGCAGATCGGCGCGTGGTCGTCCTACATCCGCTCCTCCATGCTGG
This sequence comes from Thermomicrobiales bacterium, assembly GCA_020847015.1. Taxonomy (GTDB): domain Bacteria; phylum Chloroflexota; class Chloroflexia; order Thermomicrobiales; family UBA6265; genus CADCWF01. The sequence goes on from JADLCW010000556.1 coordinate 3,931, forward strand.
AAACGCTGCGGATGGATTTCGTACGGACGGCGCACGCCAAGGGGCTCGGCGAACGCGCCGTGCTGTTTCGCCACGCCTTCCGCAATGCCTTCTTGCCGCTGGTGACGCTGGTCGGGTTGTCGCTGCCGGAATTGTTCGGGGGAGCGGTGATCGTGGAGTCGATCTTCGCCTGGAACGGCATCGGCCGCCTCACCATCGAGGCGGTGAACCGCCGCGACTACACCCTGATCATGGGGACGACGCTGATGTTCGCAGTGTTGACCATGGTCAGCAATCTCCTCGCCGATGTCATGTACGCGACGCTCGATCCGCGCATTCGGTTGGAGTGACAGGGCGATGGATCAGGTGGAAACTGCTCCTGCCCGCGAGCCGGCCGCGTCGCGCCCGACCGCCCCGGCAACCCCGATGGATGCCCGCCGCAACGCGCTGCTGGCCGCTGCCGAGGAACGAGAGGAACTGCATGCCACGCCGGGGTTCTATCGGCGCTCCTGGCGGCATTTCCGTCGCAACAAGGTGGCGATGACGGCGCTGGTGCTGCTGGTCTTCATCGGGCTGTTCGTGCTCAGCGCGCCGCTCATCTCCCGCGCGACCGGGTTCACTCCCTACGAGAATCATCTGCCGCAGAAGTTGATGCCCCCCCGCACTGGCGGCTACTTGCTGGGCAGCGACGGCAACGGTCGCGACATCCTGACGCGTCTCGCCTACGGCGGGCGCGTGTCGCTGATGATCGCGGTGCTTTCGACCTTCGCCACGCTGGCGCTGGGCGGGGCGATCGGATTGACCTCTGGCTACCTCGGCGGCAAGA
>JADLCW010000557.1 GCA_020847015.1 Thermomicrobiales bacterium
AGCAGCGGCAGAAACCCCATCCGCGCGTACACCGGCCGCCCCTCGTCGCTGGAGAGCAGCAGCGCCGGCAGCGCCGGATCGGCCAGCGCCGCCGCCCAGGTGAGCGCCGCGCCGATGCCGCGCCGACGTGCCGCCGGCAACGTCGCCACCAGCATCACCTGCGTCACCCCCGCCTCAGTGAAGGTCTGCGCCGCACCCACCGGGCGCTCGTCGGCGAACGCCAGCCAAAAGCGCATGCGCGCATCGTCCAGCACCGCCGGACCGGCCAACGGGTGCGGGCCGAACCGGCGCAGGGTCGCAAACGGATAGGCCAGCACGGCGATGCGCTGCCACTCGGTCAGCGCGGCGGCATCGCCCACCGCGCCGACGCGCACCCCCGGCGGCAGCGGCGCAGCCGACCGCCCCGGCGGCAGCAGGTGCAGCGGCGGATGTCCCACCAACCCCCAGCCGAGCGGGCGCAGATCCGGGGTCGGCCACGGACTCATCAGCATCGTTTCGCCCCAGCCGTCCGCGTAGAAGGCTCCGATCTCGGCCATCACCCGCGCGAAATCGGCGCCCAGCGGTTGCAGCAGCACCCCGGAGGAGGCGAACCCGGCATCGCGCCCGACATCGGCCAGCGCGTAGGCGTCGCTGACGAGGGTCCGGCCGCCCAGCGAGTCGGCCAGCACCGCCGAGGCCGCCGCGACATTCAGCGTGTACGCCCGCAGCAGCGTATCGTCGGGCGGCGTGGTCGGCTGCCAGCCCGTTTCGAGCGGCGCCGGCTCCGTCATGCCGGATGCGCCGGATCGGTCGCCCGGGTCGCGCTCACCCCGGCGTCGCCGCGACGGGCGCGTCCGCGCGCGGGTTGTTGCGCTCGCCGGCGGTGAACGGGTTGTCCCAGGCGATGGCGGCGCGCTGGAAGCGGTCGGGGCGGAACGGCTCCAGATCGAACCGGGGCGGGCGGCCGGCCAGCAGATCGGCGACGATCGTACCCACCACCGCGCCCCAGGTGAAGCCGTTGCCATTGAACCCGGCCGCCACCGTCAACCCGGGAGCCGGGTCGTAGCGCCCGATCAGCGGCAACCCGTCGGCGGTGAACCCCATGATCCCGGCCCAGGCGCGCACCACCTTGACCCCGCCGCCGCGCAGCGCCGGGAACAACTCCGTCAGACAGCGGGCGATGCCGGAGAGCACCGGCGGGGTCACCCGCTCCTCGTAGGTTCCCAACCCCTCGTTGACATCGAAGCGGCGGAACCCGCCGCAGATGATCTGCCCGGTGGCCGCCTGCCGACCGTACTCCTTGTCGAAATTGGTTCCGAAGGGGCGCGGCAGCACCGGCGGCACGGGTTGCGTCACCAGAATCTGCCCCCGCGCCGGAACGATCGCCCCCGGCGGCAATTCCGGCAGCAATTCCGGCGTGTAGGCGTTGGTGGCGAGAACCACCTCGCCGGCCGGAATCACCGCGCCATCGACGACGACGCCAGCGACGCGATCGCCCGCGCGATGCAGCGCCGCCACCGGACTCCAGGTGCGAATCTCCGCCCCGTGGCGGCGCGCCGCGTCGGCGAACCCGTTGACCAGCGCGAACGGCCACAGGTGACCGCGGTCGCCCAGATAGGCGGCTCCCAGCACGTCCGGCGCGAGGGCGGGCATCAGCGCGTGGGCCTCCGCCCGGTCGAGCATCTCCATGGAGATGCCGGCGGCGCGCTGACTGGCGGCCGCCGCCGCCAGATGATCGCGCTCCTCCTCGGTGGTGAACACGTCGAGCGACCCGCTCATCTGGAGGTAAAAATCGGTCTCCAGTTCCTCGGCCAAACCGCGCAGCAACGCCAGATTCGCCGTGCTCAGCGCGGCCACGGCGCGACCGGCGGGGGATTGGGCATGCATGGCGGAGCCGGCTCCGGTCATGCCGCCGTTGCGACCCGACGCGCCGGAGCAGATGCCGCGCCGCTCCAGCAGCAGCACCCGGCGGCCGTCGGCGGCCAACCGATAGGCGATCGAGCAACCATTGACGCCGCCGCCGATGACGATGGCGTCCGGCGACGGGGTGGCGGAAGGGCGCATCATCCATCCTGCGATTGTGGGCCTCGCGGCCCGGCCAGCGGTTCGCACGCGTGTGTATAGCACGGCGCGGGGTCGCGCGAAACGGGGCGCGCGAACGGGGCGGCGCGCCTCCGCTATCCTACCCGGCAACGCCCCCGCCGCCCCGGATCTGGAGCGCCGCGCGATGCTGATGCGCAACTTGTTGGGTCGCCTGCACGCCCGCCCGGCCGCCGATCTCGACCGCATCGGGGTCTGGTGGCGCGTTCCGCTGGGGCGCGGCGGTCGCGAAGCGCCGGTCGGCCCCCTCTACCGCGCGATGACCGAGCCGCGCACGGTGCGCGACGCCTGGCAACGATTGACCCCGGATGAAGCGGAGATCGTCCGCCTGCTGACCGACGCGCCGGACCACGACGCGGCCTTGACCGTCGCCGAGCTGGCCGAGCGGCTGGGCGTCGGGGAGGACGCCGCCCGCGCGACCGCGACGACCCTCTATCGGGTCGGCGTGCTGGCGCGCGAGGGCGACGGCGACCCGATCCCGGTCGGGCGCGAACCGCGCCTGTTCCTGCCGCGCGAGCTGGCGCTGCTGTTCCGGCGGGTGCTCGACGAGATCGATCTGGGCGACCGCAGCGCGACGCCGCTGCGGGCGCTGGTGGCCTGGCTGGACGACGGCGAGATCGACGACGCGGCGCGCCGCTGGGGCGTCCCGCTCGTGCCGGGAACCGCCCGCCGCGACGATCTCACCCGGTTGCTGCTGCGTCATGCCGCCGCTGCGGATCGCATCGCCGCGGTCGCGCATGCGCTGCCGCGCGATGCCCGCGCGTTGTGGGAGCGACTGCGCGCCGAACCGGAAGCCGGTCTCGTGGCGCTCGCCACGGTCGCCGCGGCGGCCGGTCTGGATGCCGACGACCCGCCCGCCGCGGCGCGATTGCGTCACGCGCTGGCCGAGCTGGAACAGTCGCTGCTGGCCTGGCACACCTACACCCGCGATGGCCAGCGCTGGTTGTTCGTGCCGGCGGAGATTCGCGCTCCTCGCCCCGCTCCCCCGCCGACCTTGCCTCCGTTGGTTCCGGTGGTCGCCGCCAATCTCGCGCCCCCGCCGCGCCATCGGTTCGCGCTGCCGTGGGATCTGCTGACGCTGCTGCGCGAAGTCGTCGGCGGCGGCTGGTCCGCCGAGGGGTTGCCGCCGAAAACCCACCTGCGCCCGCTCGGCCGCCGGTTGTGGTTCGGCGGGACCGATGCTCCGCCGCCGGGTTACTTGACGCTGCTGCTGGCGCTGGCCCGCGCCGAAGGGCTGCTCGCGCCCGATGACGCCCGACCGCCTCGGCTGCGCGTCGGGCCGGGGTTGCGCGCCTGGCGCGAACTGAGTTTCGCCGAGCAGGAGGAACGCCTGCGGACGCGTTGGCTGGCGCTGCCGGAGTGGGTGGAAGCGGTCGGGCGCGATGAAGTGGAGGTATGGGGGGCCGACTGGCGAGCGGTGCGTCGGCGGCTGCAAACGCTGCTGGCCGATGACGAGATGGGTTTGCCGGTGGGGGAGTGGCGCACGATCGACAGCGTCGTCGCGCGTCTCGCCGCGCGCGACCCCGCGCTGCTCGGCGCGCGCTTCACGGCGGCGACGGCGCGCATCGGCGGCGAGGTTGGGGCCGGCGGCGACCGGGAGGAGGCGCGCCTGGCGGCCGTGACCGATGTCGCGCGGATCGCGCTGGAAACGGCGTTCACCTGGTTCGGCGCGGTCGAACTGGCGGATGTGCCGGGGCGGACCCGCGCCGTGCGGCTGACTCCGCGCGGCCGCGCCTGGGCGATCGGCGGGCGCGCGCCGGACACGCCCGCCGCTGACGATGCGGAACCGGCGCTGACCCCGGTGCTGACCGTGGAGGAGACCGTCCTCGTGCTGCGCCGACCGGCCCCGGCGCGGTTGTGGGCGCTCTCGGCGTTCGCCGACGCCGAGGCGCTGGCGGAGCGACCGCGATTTCAGGTGAGCGCCGCATCGCTGGGGCGGGCGTTGGCCTCCGGGTTGGATCTGCGGCATGTGACCGCGTTTCTGGAGCGGCAGACGGGCGCACCCCTGCCGCCGGATCTGGCGGCGCGACTGACCGCGTGGGCGCGCGCGCAGCGGCGGCTGCGGGTGCGGCGAGCGCTGCTGCTGACCCCCGACGAGGCGAGCGAACGCGCGGCGCTGCTGGCGCTGGCCGCCGAACAAGGGTGGCGCGCCGCCGCGCACGGCGACCGGGCGGTGCTGCTGGAGTTGCCCGCGCCGGACGCCGAAACCGAGGCGGCGGTGCTGACGCTGCTGCGGGCGCGCGGGTTCGCGCCGCTGCCGGACGGCGGCAGTGCGCGTCGCAC
>JADLCW010000558.1 GCA_020847015.1 Thermomicrobiales bacterium
ACCGGACCTTTAGGCCTTGTGGCCGTTCGCGGAGACCGGGGCTTCCTGCCGCACGAAACCGCGCTCGCGCAACCAGTCCACGATCGCCCGCGCGTTCTCAACGGGTGTGCGATTTTCCGTGTCGAGGGTCAGTTCGGGGTTCAGCGGCGGCTCGTAGGGGTCGCTGATGCCGGTGAACTCCTTGATCTCGCCGCGCCGCGCCTTGGCGTACATGCCCTTGACGTCGCGCTCCTCGCAGACCGACAGCGGGGTGTCCACGAAGATCTCGACAAACTGATCGTCGTCCACCATGGCGCGCACCGCATCGCGAGTGGCGCGGTAGGGGGAGACGGCGGCGCAGACCACCGTGCCGCCGTGCCGCGTGATCTCCCCGGCCACGAAGCCGATGCGCAGAATATTGGCGTCGCGATCTTCGCGGCTGAAGCCAAGCCCCTTGGAGAGATGAGTGCGCACGATGTCGCCATCGAGCTGGGTGGCCTCCCGACCCGCCTCCAGCAGCAACTGTTGCAGCACCAGGGCCGTGGTCGACTTGCCGGCGCCGCTCAATCCGGTGAACCACAGGCAGACGCCCTGCTTGTGGCGGGCCGGGTAGGCCTCGCCCAGGATCTCGGCCGTCTCTGGTCGTGAGAACCAGCTCGGCAGCAAGCGACCCTTGGCGAGGTACTCCTCGCGGACCTGGGTGCCGGAGATGTTCATCGTCTTGACGTCGGCGGGAATCTTGGAGACTTCCTCGTAGCGGTCCTCGTCCGGCAGGTAGACGAGCTGCTCGAACGGCTCCATGGTGACGCCGGTTTCGACCTGGTATTTGGAGACCAGACCTTGCGCGTCATAGGGGCCGTAGAAGGGCTTGCCGGTCGAGTCTGAGCCGGGGCCGGCGTGGTCGCGCCCGACGATGAAGTGGTTCGCGCCGTAGTTGCGGCGGATGATGGCGTGCCACAGCGCCTCGCGAGGACCGCCCATGCGCATCGCCAGCGGCAGCAACGACAGCACGATGCGATCCGGCTCGTAGTACTTCTGCGACAACGCCTTGTAGACGCGCACCCGCGTGTAGTGATCCACATCGCCCGGCTTGGTCATGCCTACCGAGGGGTGCAGCAGCAACACGCCGTCAACCTTGGCGATGGCGCGCTTGGTCAGTTCCTCGTGGACGCGGTGCATCGGGTTACGGGTCTGGAAGGCGACCACGTTGCGGTGGCCGTACGTCTCCAGCACCGCGCGGACTTCGGCCGGGGTGCGACGCAGTTCGACGAAGTCGTAGTGACGGGGCAACTGCAGCACCCGCAGCGGACCGGAGGCATTGAGCCCGCCCCAGCGAGCCATCTCAGCCACCAGCGGGTGCTTCGCGTCCTGCGTGGCAAAGACCTTCTCCGACGCCTCGGCATGATCCCAGGGGTAGAGTTCCTCCACCGTCATGATCGCCAGCAGGTCGTTCATGGAGTCGCGCAGGGCGATATCCTGGCCCAGCTCCAGTCCGTCCTCAGGTCGCACCGGGAGGGTGATCGGCATTGGGAATACCGTGCCGTCGCTCAGGCGCATGTCGTGGAGCACGCTGCGGTAATCGGCTTCACCCATGAAGCGGTCCACTGGCGAAAAGGACCCGACAGCCAACATTTCCAGGTCGCACACGCTGCGCGGCGAGATCTGGATCGAGGGAAGCGTGCTCGCGTAGGCCTTGGCCTCGGCAAGCTCCTCCTCCGGCGCCAGCAGGTCGATCAGGCGGCCGCCGTATGGCGCGATCAGGTTCGTGGCCGCTTCGATCTTCGCGTGCAAATCCCTACTCCTTCGCTCTCCGGCGCGAGACGCCCCCGCGCCGCGTGCAGTGTACGCAACACCCCCGACGAGGCTAGCGGAACAGCGTGAATGCGGTGCTCAGCAGCAATCCGGCCAACCCGATCTGAAGCGGGCGGCGCGGCACCCGCAGAGCGAGGCGGCTGCCAATCAGCACACCCGGGATGGACCCGATCAACAGCTTGGCCGCCAGCGCGATCTGAACTTCCTGCAAGAAGAGAAAATGGGCGATGGCCGCCGTTCCCACCAACAGGAAGGCATGCGCCACATCGGTGCCGACCAGCACTTCCGGCTTGAGCGCAACCGTCATCACCATCAGCGCGATGATCAGGCTGCCGCTGCCAATGGAGGTGAGGCCAACCATGAAGCCGCCGAGAGCGCCGATGGCGATAAGACGGCCAGTCGGAAACGTGCCCAGATCCAGGCTGACCCCGGGGGTCGGTTGGCCGAAGAACACGCGGCGGATCATCAGGAACGCGGCGACGACCAGCATGGCTCCGATAAAGTGCTGAAGCTGCGTTTCCACCAGCGCCGCGTTGTGCCCCTGCAGCCAATAAAGAACGGCGACGGCGATCACGCTGGCGGGCATGCTGCCGATGGCCAGCGCACGCACCACGCGAATGTCCACCGTGCCCTGCCGCCAGTGCTGCCAGGCCCCGGCGAGTTTGGTGATGCTGGAATAGGCGAGGTCGGTGCCCACGGCCGCAGTGGCCGGCATCCCTAATCCGAGCACGAGCAATGGCGTCATCAGCACGCCGCCGCCCATCCCGGTCAACCCCACGAGCACCCCGACGACAAAGCCGTAAACCGGCAAGAGAAAGTCGGATCCCACGGTTCGGCGCCCCCTTCCCTCGGACGCGACCCAACCCCGCATCAGGTCGCCGCGCCGCCGTCGGTCTGAATCCCCACCAAACCGATGGCCTTAGTAGCATCGCACGGGATTGCCGCTCGCGCAAGTCCCCGGCGGGCTGGCGGCGCGCTGCCGCGTCGCCAGCCCCGGTCAGCCTTCGCGCAGCGTCGCCACCGTGGCGCCGTCGCCGCCCTGCTCGCGCGGGGCAAGTTCGTAGGTGGCGACGGCCGGATGAGCGCTCAGGAAATCACGCACCACGTTGCGCAAGGCCCCCGTTCCCTTGCCGTGAATGATGCGCACAAAGGGCATTCCGGCACGGTAGGCGCCCTCGATGTAGCGCTCCAGCATCGGTTCGATCTCGCCGGCGCGATAGCCGCGCAGATCCAGCTCCAGATCGACCGGCTCGGCCGGCGGCGGAGGCGTGTACAGCGCACGCTCTTGTGGCTGCGGGCGGGCGCGCCCCAGTCGCTCCAGCGCCCCCAATGGCAGGCGCGTTTTGAGCGCGCCGAGACGGATGTCGGCCATCCCGTCCGACACCGAGGTCACTTCACCCTCTTGTCCCAGCGCGATCACGCGCACCCGATCTCCCGGTTGAATCGGCCGCTTG
>JADLCW010000559.1 GCA_020847015.1 Thermomicrobiales bacterium
ACTGACGCCGCGCCTTGCCGGCGTGCCAGCGCCACTCACTCGTGCTGTCGGCGGTCTGGCTCTTGAAGTCCCAGACCGCGCCGGCCGCGATCAGATCAATCCGTCCGTCGAGCGTCCACCCCTCGCGCAGCGGCACCGAGAAGCCGACTTCCACCCCGCTCGGCGTCAGCCCCGGCAGGGCGCGCCCGATGGCCACCGCCGCGGCCGCGCCGCTGCGCTCGTGGAAGGTCTTGTCGCCCCGGCCCCAGACGGTCACGCGCTCGCTCTCGCGCCGGAACGCGCTGGCGGACCAGCGGCGCAGTTCGTCCTCGTCCGGCTCGAACCCCGAGCCGGGACCGCCGAGCGCGCCCTGTTGCAGCACGCGGAAGTGCTGCTCCAGCGCCGCGTGCATCGCGACGCCGACCGCCAGCGCCGGCCCGATCGGCTCGGCCCGCTTGTCGATGCGGGTCGCCTTGAACCGCGCCGGGCAGTCGAGATAGGTGGTGATGCTGCTGGCCGACAGGTGCGCCATTACGCCGCTCCCTCGTCCGCCAGCCGCGTCCAGGCCGGCGTCTGCGCCAGGAACTTGACCCAGCGCCCGCACCGCGGGCAGTCGGCGCGCAGGTGGCGGGCGCCGTTGCTGGCGGTCTGCCAGCGCACGGCCGGCGCCACCGGCCCGCAGGCGCGGCAGTCGACCGCGCCGGTGCGCTCGTCGAGCGCCGCGGCCAGCTCGTCGTCGAGCGCCACGCCGTCGACCAGCTGGTCGACGATGTAGCGCAGCCCGTCGGCAATCTGGACCGGCTCGGCGGCCGCGCCATCCAGCAGGGCGCCGGCCAGCCACGCCAGCCCGCGCTCGGCCCGGTGCAGGCCATCGACTGCCGCTGCGGCTCGCTCGCGCAACTCGGGTGATTCGTCGCCGAGGTCGGTCACCGCTTCCTGCAGGAACGTGGCGATGGTGTCCGGGGTGAGATCCGATTCTTCGAATCGATTCACCTGGACTCTCCTACCAGGAGATCACATACCCACAGATCACCTATGACGCATGACGCAATGACGCATATGTAGGGGTTACAGACAACACGCGCGCGCGGCCGCGCGCGTACGCGTGTGAGGCTACATTGGAAAAATTGCGTCATTTGCGTCATCCCTCGTGAAATTGGCGACTTGCGTCATCAGTTGCGTCATGCCGCGCCCGATCTGGCGGGTCACAGGTCCACTCCTCGCAGCCGGATGCCGAGCCAGACCCGCTCGCGCGTGGTGCGGCCGCTCACCAGCCCCCGCTCGCCGAGGGTCTGGCCGAACGCGCGCTTACTCATCGGGTGCTCGCCGACGGCGCCGCACCACTGCACGTAGGCCGCATACAGCGCGGCGGCCGGCGTCACGCCGTCGGGCGTCAGCTCGCACAGCTCGTCCATGAACTCGCCGAAGCTGTCCATCTCGGCGCGATACTCGGCGGTCGCCTGCAGCACCATCGCCGACGGCTCCATCCCCTCGGTGCGCCAGAGCCGGCAGCCCTCGACGGCCCAGGCGAGGATGCCGGCCGCTTCCTGGGCGAGCAGTTGCGCGGCGTAGTCCGGCACCCGGTCGGCGTCGGGGATGACGTGGGTGAACGGCACCAGCCGGATACGGCGCCACAGGCCGCGGTCGACGCCGCGGGTGCGCGGCTTGTGGTTGACGCCCATCAGCAGCTTGAAGGTCGGGCTGAACTCGAAATACTCGTGATGGAGAAAGCGGGCGGTGATCGGCTCGCCGCCCGAGATCTGCTTGATCATCTCCTCGTCGAGACGCTGGCCCTGTTTGACCTCGGCGGCGGTCACCAGCCGGGCGCCCGCCAGCCGGGCGATGTCGTTCGGGATGCTGTCGCCGCCCCGCTCCATGAACGTGCGGGTCTGGACGTGGCGGGCGTAGTCGCCGAGCACCGCGCGCAGCACCTCCAGAAACGTCGACTTGCCGTTCTGGCCGGTGCCGTAGAACAGAAACACGCACTGCTCGGCGGTGCTGCCCGTCAGGCAGTAGCCGGCGACCTTCTGAAGATAACGGGCGGTGTCGGCGTCGCCGTGCATCATCTGCAGCACGAAGTCGCGCCAGCGCGGGCAGTCGGCCGCGGCGTCGTAGGGGACCGGGGCGAGCCGCGCCTGATAGCGCTCGGGCGCATGCGGCAGCAGGTCGCCAGTCGCGAGGTCGAGCGTGCCGTTGGCGACGTTCAGCAGCCACGGCTGCGCGTCGAAGCGCGAGAAGCTGGCGCGTATCGCGCTGTCGGACGAGGCGAGGTGGATGGCCGCGGTGATGGCGGCGCGCTTCTCGCTGTCGGCGGCGAACTTCACCATCGCCTTTTCGGCCGGCTTGCGCTGCGAGAGCGAGCGCGCCACCTCGGCCATCGCCCGCTCGACGTGGCCGTCGCTGCGTATCCAGCGCCGGCCGTCCCAGACCAGCCAGCCCGTTTCGGCGGTGTAGCAGATGGTCTGGCCGTAGCGGGCGATCAGCCGTTGGGCGTTGCCCAGCTCGGTGAGCGGATACGGGTCGTGCGCCGCGTCGCCGGCCGGTTTGGGATGGGCGCCGTTCGTCGAGACGGGCGGCGGGGTTGGCGCCGGCGGGTACTTCGCCACCGAGCGCGCGATCGCGGCCAGCTCCCGCTCCGAGAGCGGCGGGTCGGCCGCTTCGTTGTGGACGCGCAGCTCGGCGAGGATGGTCAGCTCGTCGGCGCCGTCGCGGCGCAGTCCTCCCGCGATGCTGGTGAGCTTGGCGTTGCGGCTGCCCTGCCGGTAGCGCTCGTTGCCGAGCCGCGTCTGTGGCTTGTCGGCGGTGTCGCCGACCCGACGGCGGACGGCGCGCGGCGGGCGCAGGCCGGCCAGCTCGGCCACCCACTCGGGCAGGTCGCCGAGGGCGATCTCGCCGGGGTTGGCCATCAAGTCCCAGCGATAGCGATCGCCCGAGGCGTGCCGCGAGGGCGGAGCGACGACGAAGCCGGCTTCGGCTTTCAGGTCGACGCCGTCGCCCAGCCCGCATTCGGCGCCCGCGATCGACGGCAGCGCGGCCGGTGTGGTCAGATAGTAGTGCGTCCCGCCACCACCGGTCAGGACGATCGGCGTCGAGGGGAGCGCGCCGCGCGCCAGTTCCAGCTCCGACAGCCGCCAGTCGCCGCCGTTGCGCGGGTCGATGTCGAGCACCGCCAGCCCCGCGCCGGTGCGGATGCCGACGTTGGCGTCCGGCCAGCG
>JADLCW010000560.1 GCA_020847015.1 Thermomicrobiales bacterium
CGTTGATGACGTAGGAGACCGTGGCGGTGGAAACGCCGGCACGCCGAGCGATGTCTTTGATGGTGGCTCCGCTCATCGCCATTCCAGTGAATCGTTTAGATAATCGATTAGCACGAGAATATGGAGATGGGGGGCAAATGTCAATCCCCCGTGCGAGCGCGAGTGCGTGCGTGGCGGCTGGAATGAGACCGAGTGCCGGAATCATCCGTCCATCGCCCCGGCGTTTCTCCGTACGGCCGGCGTTGCTCTTTCTGCCTGTCCGCTTCAGGCGTTGCTCCCGCTCCAGCGGCCGCCACGTTCGGCATTGGCAAAGCGCGCCCAAGCGACTGCGCTACACGCAATTGACCGAAGCCGCCGCCCATCGCTGCCGCTGTGTTCACTGCGGCTGGACTCTCCACGACTTCGCTCCGGAGATGGCCCAAGCGCCGTTCGGCGGGATGAAGGAGAGCGGGATCGGATGCGAGGGCGGCCGCGAGAGCATCGAGGCGCACCTCGAAACGACGTACATCTCCATCGGGCGCCGGCATTCCGTCGATCTCCGCAGGAAGCGCCTTTTGCTCGATCGGCCACAGATCGAGCATCGCCCCGAGCGGGGCATATGCTCCTTCGGGTACGGCTCCTCTAGGCGAGATCGATGATCTGCTGACCTCTCATATCGAGTGGGGTTCCGAGCCAGGCGCGACCGGCATATCGCCGGTCATCGACTGCGTGTCCGTTGGGGTATGAATGCGCCATTCGGTGCGCCAAACCCCGGTCGGGATCGCCGCTCGGATCGAAGACGCTGTACGCCACGATCGTGTGGATTCGACTGGCGACGCCGAACGACGGTGAATGTCTGCGGACAAGCCCAAAGGACCACCATCCACATCGCCATGTCGCCAGGAGAATTGCGTAAGATGGTTGAGATGGATTCGGCTGCTTGCAATTGATACAGATCTGCACGGGCGCAACCACACGGGAGGACGCCAGTTGTTCAAGATCGACCAAGTTTACGAGCGGGCCAAGATTCATGACCTCTTTGGGGGCGAGCGCCAAAAGGGTATTAGCAAGCCCGCCAGCCATGACTTCATCATGCTTTTCTCGGGCGGCGCCGAGAAAGCCTCGGGATATGAAAACGGCTGGCTCGACGATTGGCGCTACCAATATTCGGGCGAGGGACAGTCAGGCGATATGCAAATGACAGGCGGCAATCGCGCTATTCGCGATCATGCGCCAAACGGCAAGGTGTTGTATCTCTTTGAGCGAACGGCTCCCAAGTTCTATGCATTCCGCGGAGAGATGACCTGCGAGGGCCACGAACTGGTCACGAACGTTCCCGGTGGAGACGGACAGCCTCGCACCATCATCCTGTTTCAATTGCGTCGGCGCATCTGAACCCCCGCAAATCGCCCGGCGGACCCGTGGTCCGGCGAGTGCATGGTTGGTTCCCACGACCGCCATATCTGCATTATGCAGCCGCTTCGTCCCGAGCCCCCCGCCGTCTCGTCCCACCCGCCAAGGCAGAGCGTTCATGACGCTCTGCACCACGCATCACCCATCCGTCGAAAAGGCGAACGCGGTCGTCGTGCGATAGACCTCGCCGGGGCGCAGCACCGGGCTGGGGAAATTCGGATGGTTGGGCGAATCGGGAAACGTCTGCGTCTCCAGACAAAACCCGTCGCTCTGGCGATAGGTCCGCCCGCTCGTGCCGGTCAGCGTGCCGTCGAGGAAACTGCCGGCGTAGAGTTGCACCCCCGGCGCGGTCGTCCACACCTCCAGCACGCGCCCGCTGCCCGGCTCCAACACCCGCGCCGCTCGCAGGAGCGACCGGTCGTCCGGCGACGGGCGATCCAGCACGAAACTGTGGTCGTAGCCGCGCCCGCGCACAATCTGCTCCGTTCCCTCGCGGATCCGCTCGCCGATGGCGTGCGGGGTGGTGAAGTCGAACGGGGCGCCGGCCACCGGGGCGAACTCCCCGCTGGGGATCAGCGTCTCGTCGATGGGCACGTAGCGGCTGGCGGCGATCTGCAACAGATGGTTCTCGATCGTGCCGCTGCCCTCCCCGGCCAGATTGAAGTAGCTGTGGTTGGTCAGATTGACGATGGTCGGGCGGTCGGTTTCGGCGCGATAGTCGATGCGCAGCGCATTGTCCCGGGTCAGGGTGTAGACGACTTCGGCGGTCAGCGTGCCCGGGTAGCCTTCTTCACCGTGGGGGCTGGTTCGCGTCAGCCGCAGCGCTGGGCCATCGTCGGTCTCTCGCGGCTCGGCCTCCCAGACACGCTTGTCGAACCCGCGCGCCCCGCCGTGCAGGTGGTGACCGTCATCGTTGCAGGCGAGCTGGATCGTCTCGCCATCCAGCGTGAAGCGCCCCTCGCGGATGCGATTGGCGTAGCGCCCGGCGACAACCCCGAAGAACGGGCTGTTGTCGCGCATATAGCGGTCGAGATCGGGCAACCCGAGCACGACGTTGCCGGCGCGCCGCGTCCGATCCGGCGCCTCCAGCCGCTGCACGAGCGCTCCGTAGCTGAGAATCGCCGCCCGCAACCCGACTCCGTTGTCCAGCGTGAATCGCTCGACCGCTCGCCCGTCCGCCACGCCGAACGGTTCCCGCACGATGCCACGGACCATGAAGAGCCTCCGCGAGTCGAGACGTCGAGAAGAAGGCACGCCGCGGGACGAACCCCGACCCATCCTGCCGGTCGGCATTCTACGCGCATCGCCTGGCCCGCGCCTCATAGCAAATGACTCGCGCCTTCTCCTCGACTTCTCGACTCCGTCTATACTCGCCATCGCTTCACGCCCGCGTCCGCCCGGAGGTCCACGGCTGCATGTCCTCACCCGTTCGCGTCCGCTTCGCCCCCAGCCCCACTGGGCTGCTCCACGTCGGCGGGGCGCGCACCGCACTGTTCAACTGGTTGCTGGCGCACGGTCAGGCGTCGCGCGAAGAGCGCGAAGGCGCTTTCGTGCTGCGCATCGAGGACACCGATCGCAACCGGCTGGTGGAAGGCGCCGAAGCCGGCATCCTCGATGTGCTCGGCTGGTTCGGGTTGACCTGGGACGAAGGTCCGGATGTCGGCGGCCCGTATGGCCCTTACCGGCAGAGCGAGCGGACTGCGTTGTATCGCGAGGCCGCCGAGCGCCTCGTCGCCGAGGGCAAGGCCTACCACTGCTTCTGCTCGCCGGAGCGGCTGCAGCGTTTGCGCGAGGAGCAGAGCGCCCGCAAGGAACCGCCCGGTTACGATCGCCACTGCCGCGATCTGCCGGCCGAAACGGTCGCCGCCAATCTGGCGCAGGGGCTCCCCTCGGTGATCCGCTTCAAGATGCCGCGCACCGGCGAAACCATCGTGCGCGATCTGCTGCGCGGTCCCATCACCTACCAGAATGTCACTCTGGAAGATCTGGTGCTGCTCAAATCGGATGGCTACCCGACCTACCACCTCGCCAACGTGGTGGACGATCGCGCCATGCGCATCAGCCACATTCTGCGCGGAGAGGAATGGATTCCCACCGCGCCGGTTCACTTGCAGCTCTACGCCGCCTTTGGCTGGGAGCCGCCCGCCTACGCCCACATGCCGCTCATTCTGGCTCCCGGCGGCGGCAAGCTCTCCAAGCGGCACGGCTCGACCTCGATGGAAGAGTTCCGCGCGCAGGGGTATCTGCCCGAGGCGCTGATGAACTATCTCGCCCTGCTCGGCTGGAGCTACGACGGCACGACCGAAATCTTCAGCAAGCAGGATCTGCTGGACAAATTCACCCTGGAGCGAGTCAACCCCTCGCCCGGCACGTTCGACTACGCCAAGCTGACCTGGTTCAACGCCTACTACATCAACCACATCCTGACGCCCGAAGACTTGACCGCGCGGTTGATGCCGTTTCTCGCCGAGGCCGGGCTGGTCGACCCAGCCGCTGTCGCCGACGCCGGTCACCCCGACCGCGCCCGCGTGCGGCCGGCGGCGACGCTCCTGAAGGATCGTCTGGAAACGCTGGCGCAGGGACCGGACATGCTCGGCTATTTCCTGACCGAGGATCTGCCGCCCTACGACGCCGCGCTGCTCGTGCCGAAAAAAATGACCGCCGCCGAGGTGCTGACTGCACTGGAAGCGGTTGCCCGCATGCTGCCGGAGGCCGATCTGAACGACGAGGCGGCGAGCGAAGCGCGCTTCCGGGCGCTGGCCGACGAACTGGGACTGAAGGCGGGGCAATTGTTCATGCCGATCCGGGTGGCGGTCACCGGCCGCACCCAGTCGCCGGGGCTGTTTGAAACGATGCGCGTCATCGGGGCGCGTCGCTGCGTGGAACGGGTGGATCGAGCGATCGCGGCGCTGCGTGCGGTCGCGGCGGACCCGGCGACGGCATAGCGCAGAGTTGGCAAAACTGGAACGGAAGCTGAGGGGGGACGAGTGGCGCGACATCCGTGGGTGGCGGCGGCGGACGACGGGATCCGCTGGGGAGTTCAGTTGGTGCTGGGCGAAGAGGGGCTGGCGACGCTGCGCGAGCGCGGCCGCCTCATCGAGTCGCTCGGCATCGACGGGGCGTTCATCTTCGATCATCCCTCCATGCAAGCCGATCCCTGGATGTGCCTGGCCGCCCTCTCCAGTGTGACCGAGCGGGTGCGCCTGGGCTCCATCGTCAACTGCGTGCCCTACCGCCACCCGGCCTATCTGGCTCGACTCGCCGCCGATCTCGACAATCTGAGCGATGGCCGTCTGCTGCTGGGGTTGGGCATTGGCTGGCTGGCGCCGGAATTCGCCGCTCTGGGCGTCCGCTACGAGGATCTGTCCGCGCGCTACGAGGCGCTGGAAGAGGCGCTGGAAATCATTCCCGGCGCCTGGAGCGAGGAGCCGTTCAGCTTTGCCGGTCGCCATTACCAATTGGACGCGCTACGGATCGCGCCGCCGCCCATGCAGCGCCCCCGCCCCCCATTGCTGATCGGCGGCAGCGGCGAGCGGCGCACGCTGGCGCTGGTGGCGCGCTACGCCGACGCCTGCAATATCAACGAGGTGAGCAATACGCCGGAGGGGATGCGCAACATCGAAGGCGTCGCCGGGGTGCGGCGCAAGCTGGCAGCGCTGCGTCGCCACTGCGACACGGTCGAGCGCCCCTACGATGAGGTGCTGCGCTCCCACTTCACGCTGAAACTGGTCATCGCCGAAACCGACGCGGCGGCGCGGGAGAAGCTGGCGCAGTTGCTGGCCGCCCCCTCGACCTCGCCCGGCACGCGGCGCTCCCATCCCAGCGCCTTCGTGGTCGGTTCGCCGGATACGGTCGTCGCCCACTACAACGCGATCGCCGCCGAAGGCATCCAGTACTTCATCGCCCAGGTCGACAGCGTGGACACCGAGACGCTGGAATTGCTGTCGCGTGAGGTGATGCCCCGCGTCGGCTGATCTCAGATCGCGGCGCCCCGCTCGACCCGGCTCGACGAACGAGAGCCGCGACAAACCTGACTTCCGGTCGTGGCGCCATTCCTGGCGCGGTCGGCGTCGTGTGCGTTGCGCAGTCGTCGTGTTTGCGCCGCACCATTGTGACGGCGCGTTATCCGCGCACCGGACGCGATGTTGAGGGGGGCCAACATGGTCGCTGCCGACGCAGAGGAGCCGCGAGTCATTCGGGTCCGCCCGCCTTCATACGCGTGGTTGGCGGGGAAGACGCGGGCACGGGGCGAAACGATGCCGAAGCCGTTGACCGCCCGATCGAGGATCTGGAGCGCCGAAAGCTTGCGGTGGCGACCATCGCCCACGATCGCCTCC
>JADLCW010000561.1 GCA_020847015.1 Thermomicrobiales bacterium
GCCGGATGGCGGTGTCGCTGGCCGCCCAGTTGTAGCTGGGTGGGGTGGTCTCGGTCGGCTCGATCTCCTCCCAGGTGACGAAGGTGCGCACCCAGCCCGCTCCGCTTTCGGCGATGCGGCCCATAAACAGGTCGTTGGTGAGAGGTTTGTGCCACAGCCCGGCGATGGTGGATCGCTGGCTGGGCGGACCGGAGGGCAGCGGGCCGAGCAACGCCGGCGCCGCCGTTGGCGTGGCAGTCTGGCCGGCGGTGGGACTGGCGGCCGGTGTGACGCTCGGGGCGGCGACACCGGGCGGCAGGTCGCCGCTCGGTGTCTTGGGGATACCGGCTCCGGCAGGGAAGAGGCCGGCTTCCTTACCAACATCGCCGCCGTTTGCAACGACTACCTGGCCGGCCTTTGCCCAAGGCACCTCTACCTTCCACAGCTGGAAGACCTTGCGCTGCGCCCGGATGACGACCACATTGGACAGTTCCTGGCTACTCATCGGCAGTCCGTTGAGCGCGATAGGGTCGTCGGCGGCGAAATAGGCCGTTCGGATCGCCGGGTAGGCGTCGAGCAACGCCTGATGGGCGGCGACCGTCTGATTCCAGGTTCGACCACCATCGGCGCTCCAGTCATTTGACTTCGGCACCTGGCGCACCGTCACCAGCCAGTCGTCCTTACCCGCATTCGACAACTCGTCGAAGACGTTGACGATCGCCACCGTCCCACTTTCAGGTCGCCACTGGAAGACGACCTTTTGGAAGGCTTGAACGGTAAAGCCATTCCAGACGAAGCGATCTGAAATTGGGTAGCCGACGTTGGATACGCCGCCATAGCGATTGAACCAGTCCCAGAAAGGAATACCGCCGTTGTTGGTCACCGTGAAACCGGTTTCTCCGCCGCCTGCCTTACCGTTCGCCTGGCTGAAGAACCAGCCACCCGGAACCGAGAAGTCGTCGCGTGTTTGTGCGGCGGCCGGCTGGCTAAGCGGCAGGAGGGCAAGGCAGAAAACCGCAAGAAGAAGAAGGGCGCGTTGGACCACGAGCGTTCCTCCACGGCGCTCGGCGAACCGGCTGGCTACCTGCTAGCAGAACCGGGCAAGCAAGCGTTACGGTTCGTCGTGGGGATGGTTGTCTCCATCGGGCTGGCCGTGATGCGGCCAAGCTTAGCGGTTGGCTGGCGGCCAGACAACGACACAGGGACACCGGAGGCGAAATGAGACGAGCCGCATTGATCCTCGTGGTCCTGCTCGTGACTGGATGCGGCTCAGCAGCGATCGGTGGTCCATCGAGCCAGAGTGCCGACTGCCTTATCGATGGGCTAGTAACCTGGCCGGTCGGTACGGCGTGGCACGAGGCGTCGTTCTCAGCAGTCGATAGCTGGACCCGGCCGACGCCGGCCGGACCGTGGGACTTCGAGGCGCTCGGATCGCCATTCATGACCGAGGTCCGCACCGTCGTCGCTGCCGGCGATGCGCCCCACAGCGAGGTGTTTCCCCCGGATGCCTACGTCATCGGGTCGGAACTCTCCGGGACGGCAGGCACCCGCCTGTACCGCTTCTATTCCATCGGAACGGACGGCCTTTACTGGCTGGGAGATAGCGATCCGCTGCTGGCCGTCACGGTCGACCCGCCGCAGAAGTTCCTTCCAGCGACGATGCGCGTCGGCCAACGCTGGGAACAGCAGTATCGCGACTCGCGCTATGACGTCGTGGTGAGTACCGAACATGAGGTGTCCGGCTGCGGCGAGGTTCGGGTTCCGGCGGGCCGTTACCCGAATGCCTTGCTCCTGCGATCAACTTATCGATACTCGGAAAGCCCATCAAGTTCGACCGTTCTAACTTGGCACGTGACCGGCGTTGGAATGGTCGCGGCAGCGGTGTTCAGTGGCGCGGACGATCTCGCCAGTATCTCGGTCCTGACCGAACATCGACCAGCTGGCCGGTAACGGCTTGTCCAGTCGGTTCGTCCCGCCTGAATGGGTGTTGCTGGTCGCCGACGCGGCCGAGGGTGGTCGTCTCGCCGCCGCGCTGACTGCTGAGAGCATGTCGGTCCAGCTTGCTTCCGACCAGCAGTCCGTCGACGAACTCCTTCGGCTGAGCCGTCCAGCCGCGGCGGTCGTCGATATCGACTTGCCGCTCGGAGTGGCGATTGTGCCGGCGCTCGCCGCAACTCGCATCCATTGCGCCCTGATTGGCAGCAACCTCGCGGCGCTTCGGCAGTTCCAGAGCCTCGTTCCGACGCTTCTCGAAAAGCCGGTCGGACTGCGTGCCTTCACCCGGACCGTCGACGGTCTGTTGGGCCGGCGCTAGTTCATCGGTCCCGGAAACCGAATCGAAGCACACCTACCCGGCGTGGCGAGTCAACGCCGCGATGTCACGTCTCGCCTTCCCAGTAGGGCAAGGTGCGCCGCACGTTCCTCTGGTGGAGTACCATCGCCTTCGGACCGCTCTGACCGAGAGCGGCTGGGGGCGGATGACGCCGATTGTGCTCGCCTGCCTCGGCGTGCTTGCCGGCGCGGCGATTGCCGGCCAGGTTTCTGCGCCTGCTCCGCAGGCTCTGGTTCTCGGTGGCCTTCTCGTTGCCGGCGCTGCCGTCGTCCGGTCGCGAGCCACGCTTGCCGGGTCATTGCTTGGTCTTGGACTTGCCTTCCTCACCTTTGGCCGCAGCCAGCACCTCGCGATACCGGCTCCAGATGACGTCCGCCGGTTCAACGGCCGGACCGTGACCGTTCGTGGCGAGGTGGTGGATGCGCCGGAACGGCGAGAGCGCTTCAACCGGCTGGTTCTGGCGGTTGCGGCAGCCGGCTTGGACGCGGCCGACGAGCCGGCTTCGGGGCGAGTGCAGGTCGATGTCGATCCCGATGCCAGCCCGCGCTACGGCGACCGGCTGGCTCTCCGCGGCGCGCTCGAAGCGCCACCGGTCTTCCCCGGTTTCGACTACCGGGCCATCCTCGAACGTCAAGGGGTTGGGAGCACGATGCGCTTCCCGGCCATTGAAATTGAGCCTGAGGCAGGAGGCTCGCCGCTGCTGAGCTGGTCGTTCCGGCTTCGCGAGGCGCTCGCGTCGAGCCTGGCGGCGGCGCTTCCTGCCGCATCAGCCGGGCTGGCGAGCGGTTTGCTTGTCGGTGGTCAAGATGCCTTGCCTGCCGGACTACGCGATGCCTTTGCCCGAACCGGCACAACCCACCTCCTCGCCGTGTCGGGCTACAACCTGATGCGGGTCGCCGGGGCAC
>JADLCW010000562.1 GCA_020847015.1 Thermomicrobiales bacterium
ACTTCGGCGACCGCCCGGCGCTGGATTGCGTCAATCTGGTCTTCTACCCGGCCGAAACCGTCAGCCTGCTGGGACCGAATGGAGCGGGCAAATCCACCTTGCTGAAAACCCTGGCCGGCATGCGCCCACCCGATCACGGCGAGGTGCTGCTCGCCGGCAAACCGGTGCGCGGGCCGTCGCCGCGCGTGGTGTATGTGCCCCAGCGCACCGCTGTCGACTGGAGTTTTCCCATCAGCGTGCTCGACGTGACGCTGATGGGGGTCGGACTGCGCCGCTCCCGCTTCGCCCCGCTGGGCGGGCGCGATCGAAAGAACGCGCTGGCGGCGCTGGACGCCGTCGGCATGGCGGAACTCGCCTCCGTCCAGATCGGGCAGCTTTCCGGCGGGCAGCAGCAGCGCGTGTTTCTGGCTCGCGCACTGTTGCAGGAGGGTGATGTCTACCTGCTGGATGAACCCTTCACCGGTGTCGATGTGCCGACCCAGATGCTGCTGGTCGCGCTGTTCGAGCGCATGTGCAAAGACGGCAAAACCATCGTCTACGCCACCCACGATCTGGCGCTCGCCGCCGCGTCGTCGGATCGGGTGCTGCTGCTCAACCGGAGTCTCATCGCTGAAGGACCACCGCGCCAGACGATGACGGCCGAGGTGCTGCGCGCGACCTTCGGCGGTCAGGCGATCGTGCCCGTACCGGAGGAAGCGGCATGACGCCGGCCAACGTGCTGCTGGAGCCGCTGCAGCACGCCTTCATGCGCAACGCGCTGGCGGCGATCGTCATTGTCGGCGTCATCTGCGGCGTCACCGGGGTGTTCGTCACGCTGCGCGGGCTGGCCTTCATGGGCGATGCGCTCTCCCACGCCATTTTCCCGGGTGTGGTCATCGCCTTCGTGCTGGGCGGCAATTACCTGATCGGGGCCCTGATCGCCGCCGCCCTCGTCTCGCTCGGCATCGGGCTGGTGTCCCAGAGCGGGCGCCTGTCCAACGACACCGCCATCGGCGTGCTGTTCGCCGGAGCCTTCGCGCTGGGCGTGGCGATCATTTCGGCGCAGCGCACCTACGCCCGCGATGTCACCACCTTTCTGTTCGGTTCGATCCTGGGGGTCAGCGGCGACGATCTGAAACTATCGGCGGCCATCGGGGCGCTGGTGCTGTTGACCATGCTGCTGTTCCGGCGCGAACTGATCACGGTCGCCTTCGACCGCACCTTCGCCGCCTCGCTGGGCATGAATTTGTGGGGCTGGGATCAATTGTTCTTGCTGCTGCTGTCGCTGGCCATCGTCGTCTCGCTGCAAACCGTCGGCAACATCCTGGTGCTGGCGATGCTGGTCACTCCGGCCGCCACCGCCCGCCTCCTCACCGATCGCCTGGCTCCCACCATCGGCATTGCCGCCCTGCTGGGGGCGGCGTCCGGCGCGGCCGGGTTGTATCTTTCCTTCTACATTGGCATCGCATCCGGGGCCAGCGTCGTGCTCGTGGCCACGGCCGCGTTCACGATCGCGCTGCTCTTCTCGCCGAAGGCGGGCATCGTCACCACGCGGGTCGCCCGCCGGCTGCACTTCGGTCATCCGGAGCGCGATGCGTTCCCCCCCTTGGGGGATATGTCGGAATCGGAACCGGGGACGGGCGAAACAGCGCCCGGGCGCACGTTGGATGGAGGGGTCGCTACACGATGAAGGTCGCGTACGTATTCAGCACCTCGGGACATACGGCCTCGTACAAGCTCGGCAAAATGATCCTGCCGCAACTGGAGTCGGGAACCCACGGGGCCGACGTGGTCGGCATGATGTTTTTCGACGACAACACCTATCTGCTGCGCAACGGCGACCCGATGGGCGAGCGGCTGGCCAAAGTGGCGAAAGACCAGGGCATTCTGCTGATGCTGTGCGACCAGTGCGCGCTGGAGCGCGGTCTTGCCACCGGCGAACCAGGTCACGTGCCCAGCACGGTGCAATGCGTGGATACGGTGGAAGGGGTGCAGGTCGGCTGCTTCCCCGATCTCTACGCCGCGCTTTCCGGCAACCCGCCCGACCAGGTGATCACCCTCTAGCGTGGCGCTCGACGGCTGCCGAAGATGGTCAAAATCCGCGCGGGGTCGGCGAAATCTGCCGACCCCGCGTTGTCGGTGGCGGTCTGGGCCGTGGTATGCGGCGTGCGTCCAAGGACTCCGGAGCGGGCGTAGACGCCATCGACGCCCGCGAGGAGATGACTGTCATGGCCACCGACAAGACGCACAAGACGATCGCCGACGATCTGGAACGCATGGTCGCGCTGGAAGAGCGCATCGAAGCGGCGATGGATCATCAGTTGAACGCCAGCAAGAACTATCCGGAGGCGCACGCCGCGATCCAGCGCTTCCACACCATGGTTCGCGGCCAGCGCGATGAATTGAAGACGTACCGAAAGCAATACGGCGAAACGGCGGGCAGCAAGATCAAGGGCGCCGGCTCCGCCGTGCGCGATGTTGCCGCCGATCTCGTCGACAAGATGCGCGGCGAGAACGTCGCCCGCGCATTGCGCGCCGATTACACCGTCTTCAACCACGCCGCCATCGGCTACACGGCGCTCTACGCCACCGCCGATGCGCTCGGCGATGCGGATACCGCCGACATCGCCCGCCGCGGACTGACGAAGTACGCGGGAGCCATCCAGGAGATCAACCACATCCTCGGCGACGTGGTGGTGGCGGCGCTCCGGAACGACGGTCACCAGATCGCCAATGCCAATGCCGGTGGGGAAACCCGCGCCATGGTCGATGCGGCCTGGCGGGCAAATCCGGGTCTGCCAGTCATGGCGGTCGAAGACGTCACGGTGTCGGAAGCGTCCCCCGGTTTCTAGCGGCCGTCCCGCTCGGCCGCCTCAACCCCCTCCCTTACTGAACGTCGGCGTCCCGGACCGGGACGCCGACGTTTATCTGGCGATCCGCGTCAGCGTCGCTCGCCGCCAGGGCGCTCTTCGCTGGCCCGCCCTCTGCCGCTCCCGTGGCCGATTCCGGTTGCGACCGGATCGCCCGCGGCGCCACGGCGAACGCCCCAACCGGCAGGACCGGCACGGCGATCGGTCGCGCATGCAGCGCCCGCATCGCGCGACCGAACGGACTGTGTCGCCCGATATTCACGATTGTCTTTCGCAAGTTCATAGTTGTCTCCGTCATTCATCATGAAATACGGATCGATCATTTCGTACGCTATCTTACCGGATACTACATGATAGTATTCCTTCGTTCGTATGCTTCACCACGGTTCGCGGGAGGCGCGCATGAATGACCGCCAGCGACGCGTGGGGCCAGCGGGAGGGTAGCGAATGGAGGATCTGTCGCTGGTCGTCACTCTGGTGCTGGCGCTTGGGATGGCCACGCTGGGCGGGCTGGTCGCCCGCCGCGTCGGGCAACCCGCCCTCCTTGGCTACATTCTCGCCGGGGTGCTGCTCGGTCCCAACACGCCCGGACTGGCAGCCGATCGCGATCGGGTGGCGCTGCTGGCCAATCTCGGCGTGGCGTTTCTGATGTTCGCGCTCGGTGTCGAGTTCTCGCTGGAAGAACTGATGCGGGTGCGCCGGGTCGCGCTTCTCGCCGGGGGTTTGCAGATCGTTCTGACCCTCATGTTCGGCACGATCGTCGGTGTCGCAATCGGCTGGCCGCCGGCGGCGGCGATGCTCCTTGGCGCCGCCTTCGCCATCTCCAGTTCCATCGTCGCCATCAAGCTGCTGACCGGCCGGGGCGAGGTCGAACGCCCGCACGGCCGCATCGCCTTCGGCATCGGCGTCGTGCAGGATCTCAGCGTCGTGCCGCTGCTGGCGCTGCTGCCGCTGCTGTCCGGCTCCGCCGACAATCTTCCCGCCGCGCTCGCTCGCTCGCTGGGCACGGCGGCGGTCGCGCTGGTTGTGGCGCTCGCCGTGGGGATGCGTCTGGTTCCCCGGGTGCTGTTCGCGCTGGCCCGCAGTGGTTCGCGCGAGTTGTTCCTGATGACGGTGGTGGTCATCGCCCTCGGCGCCGGGTTGGCCAGTCAGGCCGCCGGACTTTCGTTCGCGTTGGGGGCGTTTCTGGCCGGCATCGTCGTGTCGGAATCGGAATTCGGCGGGCAGGTGCTGGCCGAGGTGATTCCGCTGCGCGATCTGTTCGCCACCATCTTCTTTGTCGCCGTGGGCATGCTGGTGGATCCGCCCTTTCTGCGCGCGCACGCCGGGTTGGTGCTGGCGTTGGTCGGCGCGCTGGTGGCGGGCAAACTCATCCTCACCGGTTCCGCGCTCCGCGTGGCCGGCGTCGATGTGCGCGTCGCCGTGCCGGCCGCCGCGACGCTCGCGCAGATGGGAGAGTTCAGTTTCGTGCTGGCCGGGATCGGCATGACCGCCGGCATCATCGGCTCCGATCAGTACGGGGTAATCCTGGCTGTCGCCCTCGGCTCCATCGTGGCGGCTCCCTCGCTGCTGCATTTCGCCCCCCGTCTCGCCGATCTGACGGCGCGGCTCACGCGCGCGGGCGTCCCGCCGCAGCCCGACGATCTGGACCCGGCGGCCGCCGCCACGCCGCGCGAGGTCGTCATCTGCGGTCACCGCAAGGTCGGCGCGGAGATTGGCCGCATGCTGCGGCACGTCGGCGTGCCCTACGCGGTCATCGATCTCAACCCCGCCGTGGTGCGCCGGTTGCGCGGGCGCGGCGCGTTCGCGGTCTACGGCGATGCGGCGGCTCCGCCGGTGCTGGAACGCGCGGGCGTCGTCGGAGCCAAGGTGCTGGCGATCGCGATTCCGGATCTGGTGACGGCGACCGCGGCGGTGCGCGAGGCGCGCCGACTCAATCCCGCCATCCGGGTGATCGCCCTGGCGGGAACGCCGCGGGCCGTGCCGGCGCTCGAAGCCGCCGGTGTCGATCAGGTCGTGCAACCGGAGTTCGAGGCCGCGCTCGGCATCGGTCGCCAGGCGCTGCGCTGGGTGGGGCTGGCCGCCGCCGATGCCCGCTCGATCGTTTCCGACCAGCGCCGCCACATCTACGACCGCGATCGCGCCGCCGCAGCGGCGGCTCCCGCCCATTTCCAGCCATCGCCCGCCAACCCGGAGCCAACCAGCGCCCCGAGCACGTGAGCCGCTGGCACGGCGTTCCCCCGACGCCGGGTATGCTGCCGTGCCGAAAGGAGGCGCGCGTGGCGGACCCGACATCGAGCGAACCGGCAACGACTCCGCAGCGAGTCGCTCCGGAGCGACTGGAGCAATTCCTCACCGAGGTGTTTCAACGACTCGGCGCGCCGCCGGGTCGGGCGCGGCGAGCGGCCGCCACGCTGGTGCTGGCCGACAGGCGCGGCATCGGTTCGCACGGCGCCGCCCGCCTCGGTTTCTACGTTCGGCGCATCGAGAACGGCACGATCGACCCCCGCGCCGATCTCACGGTGCTGCGCGAAAACCCCGCCACGCTCGCCCTCGACGCGCACGACGGTCTCGGACTCGCGCTGGCTCCCGAAGCCATGGATCGCTGCATCGCCAAGGCGGAGACTGCCGGCGTCGCGCTGTGCACCGTGCGCAACAGCAGCCACTTCGGCATCGGCGCGGCCTACGTGCTGTCCGCCGCCGAGCGCGGTTTCGCGGCGTTGGCGATGACGAACGCCGGTCCGCTGGTTGCCCCGCTGTTCGGCGCCGAAGCGCGGTTGGGCACCAACCCGATCGCCTTCGCGGCGCCCGTCGGGCCGGACGAGCCGCCGCTGGTGCTGGACATGGCCACCAGCGCGGTCGCCTTCGGCAAGATCGAATTGGCGCGTCGGGCCAACAGCGCCATCCCGCCCGGCTGGGCGATCGACGCCGCCGGAGCGCCCACCACCGATCCGTTCGCCGCACGCAGCCTGGCGCCGCTCGGCGGCGATACGGCCGGCGGCGGTCACAAGGGCTACGGATTGGCGGTCATGGTCGATATGCTGTGCGGTCCCCTGGCCGGCGCTCTGTGGGGAACGCAGGTCGCCAGTTTGCAGACGGTCGAGGCGCGCTCCGGCATCGGCCACGTCTTTTTCGTCTGGCGCATCGACGCCTTCCGCGACCCGGTCGCGTTCGCCGCCGACGCGCGGGCGCTGCTGGCGGCGCTTCGCGCCACGCCGCCGGCGCCCGGTCACGAAGCCAGCGGGGTGCTGGTTCCCGGCGATCCGGAGCGCGCCGCCGAGCGGGAGCGGCGGGCGCGCGGCATTCCCTTCCCCGCATCGGTCATCGGCGAACTGCGGGCGCTGGGCGAGCGTCTCGGCGTGCCGTTCGAACTGGATGGCTGAAACGGGAGTGGCCCCCGGATCGTCGCGGTCGGCGATCCCAACCCGCCGGCTCGCGAACGGCGAATGCTCCGCGGCGCTACCACGGCTGTCTGGATGCGTATCGGCTGGCGATGGGGGTGCGTTCCCGCGCCCCGGAGCCGCGTCGCCGACGCCCTACGCCGGTTTGCGGATGCCGTACGCTCGTTCGACCGTCCGCGCGTTGTCGTTGGCGTCCGTGGCGGTCAAGGCGACCTCCAACA
>JADLCW010000563.1 GCA_020847015.1 Thermomicrobiales bacterium
ACGCTCACGCGGTTTTGAAGACCGGGGAGGCCACCGGGCCTCGTCCGCCCCCAGAATTGCCAGCACACGCCGCCGGCGCGCTTCGGCAGTGTAGCACCCGCTCGCGCTATTGCCGCCCGTTCCGCACCCGCGCCACTCCCTCCGGCGTCAGCGCCAGCACCGGAAACTTGCCCGATCGGTCGTACGCCAGATCGCCCGCCTCCACCAGATCGTCGACGATCCCTTCGATCCGCGATTTGCTCAGATCCGCCAAGGCGCCGAAATGGCGGGACCGGTCGGCCTGAATGCGACTGGTCACCGAACCTTCCAGCAGGCGGGTCAGCCCGGTTTTCCCGACCGGGAAGGGCGCCGTGTGCAGCGCTTCCAGCACCGCCCGCGCGTCGGCTTGGGTGGTCACGGCGCGTTTCTTCGTCGCCGTCCGCGCCGCCCGCCGCCGCTCGCCGGGCGGCAACGCGTTGTCTCCGCGCACCGTGCCCGTGCAGATGTCGCAGGCGCTCCCGCATGGCTCCAGGCGTTCGCCCAGATGGGCGGCCAGATCGACATGGCGACAGGCGCCGCCGTCCGCGTAGTCCATCACCTTGTCGACCCGCTCCCGCGCTCGCCGACCCGCCTCGGCCAGCACCGCGTTCAACCGCGCGCCGGCGTCGCGCCCGGCCGGCAGCAATTCCAGACAGGGCAACCGGGCGCCTTCCTGCACCGCCCAACCTGGCGGCGCCTCCAGCAGCGCGGCCAGGTCTTCCGGCGCGATGTCCAGCGCTTCGCAGGTTTCGGCCGTTTGGACGGCGACCGGGCGCGGCTGCTCGGGGTCGATGCCGGCGTGGGCGACGAAACGCTCCCACAGCGCCGGATCGGACAGCGCGTTCTCCGGGCCGACGGCAAGACCGAGGGTCGGTCGAAGCTGATAGCCCGCCGGCGCATGCGGATGGCGGCGCAGCAGCCTGCCCATCTCCAGCAGCGCGATGCCGATGCGCGGGTCCGGCAGATCGGCTGGATCGTCTCCGCTCTTTGGCGTCAGCGCGATCGCGGAGGGATCGAAAATCGCCCAACGCCCGACCGTGTGACGAGAGACGCCGCGGTAGATGTCGCGCAGTTGGTCGAGATTCAGTTCGTCGCGGCGAGCCAGACGGGTCTGGGTGGCGCGATCGGCCGAGGTGTAGAGCAGCACGCACTCCGCGCGCTGACCGTCGCGGCCGGCGCGCCCCGACTCCTGAGCGTAGGACTCCAGCGAGGTGGATGGGCTGAAGTGGATGACGAAGCGCACATCTGATTTGTCGATCCCCATGCCGAAGGCGATCGTGGCGACAACGACGCGCGCTTCGCCGTGCATGAACGCGTCCTGGTTGCGGGTGCGCACCTCCGGCGGCAGCCCGGCGTGGTAGGGCGCGGCCCGCACCCCGTTGTCATTCAGCACTCCGGCCAGGTTTTCCACATCGCGCCGCGAACTCACGTAGACGATGCCGGAGCCCCGCAGTTCGCGGCACAGTTCGACCAGTCGGCGCGCTTTCGCTTCCCGGTTCGGCAATCGCTCGGTGCGATAAAAAAGATTGGGACGGAAGCCGCTGGCGCGCACCACCTCCAGCCGGCGATCGAACCCCGCGGCGAGCGCAGCGGCGGTTTCCGGCGAAGCCGTCGCGGTAAGCGCCAGCAGCGGCGGACCGCCCAGCGCCGGCAGCGCCGCCGGGATGGAGAGATAGTCGGGTCGGAAGTCGTGCCCCCACAAACTGATGCAGTGCGCCTCGTCCACTACCACCAGCGATGTGCCCGCTTGCCGCAGCGCCCGCAGGAAGGCGTGCGAGCGCAGCCGTTCCGGGGCGGCGTACACCAGTTCGAAGCGGCCAGCGGCGATATCGCGCAGGACATCGCGCTGCTCATCCTGGGACAACGTGCTGTTGAGCACTGCCGTCCGCTCGCGCAGTTCCGGCGGCAACCCTTCGGCCTGATCTCTCATCAGCGCGATCAGCGGCGAGAGCACCAGGGTCACCCCGGGCAGCAGCAGCGCAGCGATCTGGTAGACCAGCGATTTGCCGGCCCCCGTGGGCAGCACGGCGAGGGCGTCACGCCCGGCAAGCGCCCGGTTGATGGCGGCGGCCTGCCCGGTTCGCAACCGCTCGTGTCCGAACACCGTCCGCAGCATCTCCAGCACGCGCGGATTGGCGACCACCTCCTCCGCCACGAGTGGGATCGGCGCGGGCGGGGCCGCGGCTGGACGCGCGGACAATCCGCTGGCTACGACCGACGCTAACTCGGGCGGGGCAGCGAAGCGTGGCGCGGCCGGTTCGTCCGGCCCGGACTCTGCGGAGGCCGCCCGCCCGTTATCTTCCGGGCCGCTGCTCGTTTCCACAGGCGAAAATCGGGACGGTTCCCGCCCAAGCGCCTCGGCGATGTCGGCGGCAAGTTTGTGAGCGCGCTCGTTCTCGGTCTGAACGATGCGCTGCCGTAGCGTGGCCGCGCGCAGCCTCTGCCCAAGCGTATCCGCGAGGGCGGCGGCTACGGTCAATTGGCGAGCGGAAAGCGGCGCCTCGCTGACCAGCACGTCATGCAATCGATCGCGCACCGCCGCGGCATCGCCCGTCGCCAACGCAAGACGGGCCAGCCCCAGGCGGGGGTAGACGGCCGCCGGGTCGGCCGCAACCTGCGCCGAGAGGATCTGCCGCGCCGCCTGCCAATCGCCGCGCGCCAGACTGAGATCGGCGGCGAGGGTCCGCACCGTCGCCATCTCGGGGTGCGCATCGGTCAACTCGGCGAGGATCGTCGCGGCGGCGCCGAGATCGCCAAGTTCGATCGATGCGTGAGCGTAGCTGGCGCGGGCTGTGGGAGCGCCGGACAGGGCGAGGCGTTCAGTCCACAATGCGTGCACGGCTTCTTCGTCGTCGCGCAGCAAAGCAACAGCAGCTCGTTCTTCCAGAAGCGTCGCGGTGCGGCCGGCTCGCGCTTCGATGAGGTCGAGCATGGCTTCCGCTGCGGCGAGGTCGCCTCGCTCGCGATGCCATCGTGCCAGCCGACGTTGCAAGTTAGCCGGCAGCGCGGCAGGTTCCTCGGGTGAACAGATGATATCGGTGGCGAGATCGAGCACGAATACGGCGCTCCAGGCGAAAATTTCGGGGTAGTCGCGGCCACGTTAGTATAGAGTGCGCGGGCTGCTGACGCGGCCGAAAGCGGGGGCGCGCGGGGGTGAATGTGCGTTGCGAGCGGGTCGTTTCAACCATCGACGCCCACGCCGCGGGTGAGCCGCTGCGGCTGTTCACCGCCGGGGCGCCGCCCCTGCGCGGGGCCACTATGCTCGACCGTCGCCGGGAGATGCAGGAGCGTTACGACCATCTGCGTCGCGCGCTGCTGTTCGAGCCGCGCGGCCACGCCGATATGTACGGCGCCATTCTGACCCCGCCGACGACGCCCGAGGCCGATTACGGCGTGCTGTTTCTCACCAACGAAGGCTATAGCACGATGTGCGGTCACGGCATTATCGCCCTCTCCACGATACTCATAGAGACAGGCGCGTTTCCCGCGACCGAGCCAGAGACGACCATCGGCTTCGACACTCCCGCCGGACTGGTGTGGGCGCGGGTCAGCGTCGCCAATGGACGCGCCGTGGCCGTCGCGTTTCGCAATGTGCCGGCGTTTGTCTATGCCGAGGACATTCCTATCGAAACGAGCGTGGGACCGCTGCGGGTGGCAGTGGTCTTTGGCGGAGCCTTCTACGTGCTGGTTGAGGCGGCCGATCTCGGCGTTCTGGTGGTTCCCGAACGGGCCGGGGATCTGACCCGACTGGGGATGGAGGTCAAGCGCGCGGTCGAGCGCGCCATCGAGGTCGTCCATCCGCTGGAGCCGGAACTGCACGGCATCTACGGGACCATCATCTCGGCGCCGCCCCAGACGCCGGACGTGGATGGCCGCAACATCACGATCTACGCGGAGGGCGCTGTCGATCGTTCGCCGTGCGGCACTGGCACGTCGGCCAAGATTGCCTGGCTGCACGCCAGCGGGCGACTCGAATTGGGCCAGCCCTACGTTCACGCGAGCGCGATCGGCACGACCTTCACCGGCACGGCGATCACGCCGACCGCGGTTGGGCCGTTTCCAGCGGTGGAGACGGAGATTACCGGGCGCGGCTTCATCACCGGATTCCACCAGTTCGTCATCGATCCGGAGGATCCCGTGGGCGATGGATTTCTGGTCCGCTGAACCGTAGCCCCCGGCCGGCCGGCGCATGCTACGATTGAACCGGCGGCGATGGAGCCGCAAGCTCCTTCCACCGCCGGAAAGGATCTCCGGATATGACCTCCTGCGCGATTCAGTACCGGCTCGACGGCCCCGGTCCGTCGGCGTTGCTGGTCGACTGCGGCGGCGAGTTCCGCCTCGTCACCAGCGGCGTGCTGGACGGCACGATGCCGCAGACGCGATTGTTGGCGATCCTCGCCGAGCGCGGCTGTCACTGGGTGCCGGCGTCCGGCGCCGTCCGCGTCGCGGATGCTCCGGCGGCGACCACTGTCCGGGCCGAGGCGGAACCGAGCGCGCGCCCGACCTAATCGACAGGGGTCGGCACGAGCGTACGGCGATGCCGCGATCGCCGGTTGCGCGCCGTCGGGCATCAGTTGCTTGCTTTCCAAACTCCTCCTCGACTTGGCGCGCCGCAGTCATCGACGGCCGGTGCGACTTGCCCTCTGTGGCCGACCCCAGACGCGCAGCCGGCACGATCGAGCGAGAACCCGGCAGCGACGACTGGGCGCACCTTCCCGAAGCGACCGGCGCAACGAGAGCGATACGATGACGAGCGCCGACGAACACGAGTGGGTAGCATCGCTGGACACGGCAGCGACCCGCGCCGAGGTCGGCGGCAAAGGAGCGTCGCTGGCGGATCTCGTCGCCGCCGGTTTTCCCGTGCCGCCCGGATTTGCGGTCACGACTGC
>JADLCW010000564.1 GCA_020847015.1 Thermomicrobiales bacterium
CCTGACGAATGGCGTCCGGATTGCGGCCGGTGATCTCCCGGTTTTGCAGCAGCACCCGGCCCGCGTCGGGGCGGCGCAGCCCGGCCAGCGTTTCGACCAGTTCCGCCTGCCCGTTGCCTTCCACCCCACAGATGCCGACGATCTCGCCGTGGCGCACGGCCAGACTCAACCCCTGCACGGCGTGCTCGCCACGAGAGCCGGCAACGACCAGATCGTCGGCGACCAGAGCCGGACCGGTGGGGTGCGCCGGCGGCCGTTCCACCCGCAGATTCACCTCCCGCCCGACCATCAACTCGGCCAGTTCGGGCGCGGTGGTGTCGGCGGTGCGCCGCGTGCCGACGGTCTTGCCGCGCCGAATGACGGTGACCCGATCGGAGATGGCGGCGACTTCACGCAGCTTGTGGGTGATGAAGATGATGGCCGCGTCGCCTTCCCGCAGCCGATGGAGAATGGCGTACAACTCTTCGACTTCCTGCGGCGTCAGCAGCGCGGTCGGCTCGTCCAGAATCAGGGTGCGGCCGCCCTGGTAGAGGGCGCGCAGAATTTCCACCCGCTGCTGCACCCCCACCGGCAGATCGCCCACCGTGGCGTTGGGGTCCACCCGCAATCCGTAGCGTTCGGCCAGTTCGCCCACCCGGCGAGCGGCGGCGGCGCGATCGAGCACGGGGCCGCTGCCCCCTTCCGATCCGAGGATCACGTTTTCGGTGACGGTGAAGCGGGGGATGAGCATGAAGTGCTGGTGCACCATGCCCAAACCGGCGTTGACGGCGTCGCGCGGCCCGCGGAAGTGCACCGGCGCGCCGTCGATGCGAATGTCCCCGGCGTCCGGCTGATACAACCCGAACAGGATGTTCATCAGGGTCGATTTGCCGGCCCCGTTCTCACCGAGCAGCGCATGGATCTCGCCGCGGCGCACGACGAGGGTGATGCCGTCGTTGGCGACGACACCGGGGAACCGCTTGACGATGCCCCGCATTTCGACGGCCGGGGGGGCGACGGCGGTCATCGCGTCCTCGTCGCCGGGGCGGCGCGCCGGGAAGCGCGCCGCCTGCGGCCTGGGCAGATCGACCGGTGGCCGCGCCGGCCTGGTTGGGGCGGGCGCGCGAGAACGGATTAGCTGCTCGGGGTGGCCGCCGCGCCGATCGCATCGGGCGCCACCGGCTTGAAGACGGCCAATTGTTCCTCGTCGGCGGGCACGACCAGCGTGCCGTCGATGATGGCCTGCTTGTAGCGATCGACCAGCGCCATCACCTCGTTGGGCACGTGGCCGCCGGGGTTGAGCAGATCGACGCCACCTTCCTTCAGCCCCAGATCGAGCACGCCGCCCTTGAATTCGTCATCGACCACCTCCTGCACGACCGTGACGACGGCGGTGTCGATGCCCTTGGCGGCGACGCAGAGCTGGAAATCGGCGCCGAGTTGGGCCTGATCGGCGTCGGCGGCGATCACCCAGAACCCGGCCCCCTTCTCCTTGGCGGCATCGAAGCAGCCGACGCCGGTTTTGCCGGCGATGGCGAAGGCGATGTCGGCCCCCTGGTTGTACTGGGCCAGCGTCAATTCCTTGCCCAGCGCCGGGTCGTCGAAGGTGTCGGCGTAGGCGACGATCACCTCGGTTTCCGGGTTGGCCGATTTGGCCCCGGCTTCGTAGCCGACGGCGTAGCGAACCACCGGCGGGATCTTCATCCCGGCCACCGCGCCGATCTTGTGCGAGGCGCTGACCATGGCGGCGGCGACGCCGGCCAGGAAGGCCGCCTCCTGCTCCTTGAAGGTGACCGAGGCGACATTGGGAACCGGCTCGCTGGTGTCCGGGTCGATGGCCACCGAGTCGATGAGCTGGAACTTGGCGTCCGGGTACTCCTTGGCGACTTCGACCATCGCCTCGGTGAGCAGGAACCCGACGCCGATGGTGAGCGCTGAGTTCTCGGCCGCCTGAATCAGATTCGGCACGTAGGCGGCGGCGTCGCGGCTTTCGATCACCTGGCCTTTGACGTCGAAATCGTCCACCGAGCGATCGAGCCCGCGCTTGGCGAGATCGTTGAAGTTCTGGTCGCCCAGGCCGGCGGTGTCGGTCACCATGGTGACCACCAGTTGGTCCTGGGCGGAGACCCCGGAGTAGCCGAGGACGGCGACCGCCGGGGCGATGGCGGCGGCCTTCAGGATGGACCGGCGGCTGACAAACGCATTGGCGAGCGACATGTGCACGTTCCTCCACTGCTGTGTTTCGGCGTTGGGTCGCGCCCTGATGGATCGCCGGCATGGTAGCAGGAATGGGCCGTTGCGCGCGGCGGTGTGCGACGACGCATGGCGAGGTCGCGTCAGGCGACCCGGGCGCCGGTCAGGCGCGGCGCGCCGGCCGGGTTCGGGGAGTCGGCGCCGGAGCCGGGCGTGGGATACTCGCGGTTCACCCGCGCGTCGGCGATGACGCCGAGACCCAGCCCGGCCGCCGGCGGCGCGATCCGGGCGATCGAGTGAGGAGTCGTCCATGGTCGATCGCATGCTCGTTCCCCTCGATGGCTCGGCGATGGCCGCCGCCGCGATTCCCTTCGTGCTGCGCTTCCCCGTGCGCTTCGTCCGGTTGCTGCGTGTCGAGCCGGATTTTTCCGTGTTCGACCCCGAGCGGCAAGCGGCGCGCACGGCGCACATCCGCGACGATCTCGCCGCGCTCGCCGACCCGCTGCGGGAGCAGGGGGTGGAGGTCGATCTGGCGGTCCGGTCCGGCGACCCGGCTGAGGAGATCATCGCCGCGGCGGCGGATGTCGATCTGATCGTGATGACGACGCGCGGACGCGGCGCGGCGGCGCGCGCATTGTTCGGCAGTACGGCCGACCGGGTGGTTCGCTACGGAACGACGCCGACGCTGCTGCTGCGGGTCGATGCCGACGGAGCCGCGCCGCCGGCGCCGACGCGCATAATCGTTCCGCTCGATGGCTCGCCGCGGGCGGAGCAGGCGCTGCCGGAGGCGGCCCGGCTGGCCGAGACGCTGCGGCTGCCGCTCCTCCTGGTGCGCGTCGTCGATCTCGATGCAACGCTGCGCCGGATCGGGGAACAGCGACCGCAATCAGCGGACTCGGGCGCGGATGCGCGCTACACGGAGGCGCGCATCGCGGCGGAGCGGGACGCGGCCGACTACCTGGCTCAGCAGGCCGCGCCATTGCGGGAGCGGGGGGTCGCCGTGACGACGGAGATCATTGCCGGAACCCCGGTGTTCGTGCTGCTCGATTTGGCGCAGCCGAGCGACCTGATCGTCATGACCAGTCAGGGCGAAAGTGGTCTGCGGCGCTGGCTCATCGGCAGCGTCGCCGAGAAACTGGTGCGCGAGGCGGCCGCGCCGGTGCTGCTGGTGCACGACAACTCGGCCGCGCCGCTGTCGTAGCGGCGGCGACTCGTCAGCCAGGTTTGGCGAGCGCGTCCGCCTCGCCCCCGCGCACCGGCAATGGCGCATCAGGCGCGGCCGCGCTTCGCCCGCGACCGGCGGCTGCCGGCAACTCCGACTGCGCTCGCAGCGTTCGGTTCCCTCGCGTGCGCGCCGGCCAGCGCAGGCATCGTTCGCCTGCGCCGGCTCATGCGCGCGCACCCGCACAGACTGGGACAATTGGCCGTCGCATCACGCGGATCGGGTGCGCGCAGCGGCGTCCGCTGCGGCGAGCGCCTCCGCCGCGCGGAGCGCCGGTCGCGGCAGGACCGGGGAGGGGTCGCGCAGATCGGCCGGGCCGTAGAGTCCCGGCCGCTGTCCGATCAGCCAGGCCGCCGCGCGCAGCGCGCCGTCGGCGTAGGCGCGGCGACCGAAGGCGCGGTGCGAGACGCGCACCTCGTCGCCCTCGCCCGAAAACACGATCGTATGCTCGCCGGGGTTGCCGCCGCCGCGCACCGCGTGCATGCCGATCTCGCCGGCGCGGCGCGGCGCGATGCCCTGCCGGCCAAAAATCAGATCCGGCTCCGGTCCGGCCAGCGCTTCGGCCAGCGCGAGCGCGGTGCCGGAGGGGGCGTCCTGCTTGCGGCGGTGATGCGTTTCCACGATCTCGATATCGTAGCCGGGCAGCAACCGCGCCAGATCGGGCAGGATGGCCAGCAGCGCTCCCACCCCGACACTCATGTTGCGTGCGACGTAGACCGGCGTCCGCGCTGCCGCCGCCCGCAGCGCCGCGTCCTGCTCCGGCGTCAACCCCGTGACGCCGCACACCAACGGAATTTCATACTCGGCGCACAGACGAGCGTGCGCGACGACGGCCTCCGGCAGCGAAAAGTCGATCAGCGCCTCCGCGTCGGGGATGAGCGACGCCGGATCGGCGGTCAGACGCGCGTGCGGCGCGCTCGTGCCGGCGACAGAGACCCATCCGGCCTCCTCGGTTCCGCGGCCGGGCCGCACGATGCCGCCCACGATATGGAAGGCGGGGTCGCCAGCGGCCGCCGCAGCGATCTCTCGCCCCATGCGGCCGCCAACCCCTGCGATGGCGATGCGAATGGCGATGGTGGAGTTCATGGGGATGCTCCTGCGTCGAGGAATTGAGGAGTCCGGAAGCACGCATCGAAGGACGGCATCCGTATCTGCTCCGCCGCGCCTCGACGGGCGATGTCCGTCCTACGCCGCCACCGCTTCCCGCAGCAGCGCGCAGGCGGCGAGCGCGGATTCCAGACGGCGCTGGCTCGCTTCGGTCAGGGGGACGAGCGGCAGGCGAACATCGGGGGCGCACAACCCGAGCATGGCCGCCGCCGTCTTGACCGGAACCGGGTTGGTCTCCACGAAGAGCGCCCGGAACAGATCGAACAGTTCCAGATGCAGGCGGCGCGCCGTAGCGAAGTCGCCGGCCATGCCGGCGGCCGCCAACGCGGCCACCGCGCCCGGCGCAATATTGGAAGCGACTGAGACGACGCCCTGACCGCCGACGCTGAGCATCGGCAATGTCAGCGAATCGTCGCCGGACAGCACCGCGAAGCCGTCCGGAGCCTCACGCACGATCTGGCTGGCCTGATCGAGCGAGCCGCTGGCCTCCTTGACGCCGATGATGCCAGGGTGGCTGGCCAACCGCAGCACCGTTTCCGGCAGCACGTTGACGCTGGTGCGACCGGGCACGTTGTACAGCAGCACGGGCAACCCGCCCTCGTCGGCGACGGCGGTGAAATGGGCAAACAACCCCTCCTGGGTCGGCTTGTTGTAGTAGGGCGCGACGACCAGCGCCGCGTCCGCGCCCAGCGCCCGGGCCCGGCGGGTGCGCTCGATGGTGGTCGCGGTGCAGTTGCCGCCGGTTCCGGCCACGACCGGCACACGTCCGTTGACCGCTTCGGCCACGATGGCGATGACCCGCTCGATCTCGTCGCCGGTCATGGTGGCTGCTTCGCCGGTGGTGCCGCAGGGCACGAGCGCGGCTGTGCCTTCGGCGATCTGGAATTCCACGAGGCGGCGCAGCGCCGGTTCGTCGATGCGGCCGTCGCGAAACGGGGTGATCAGCGCGGTGCAGCTTCCGCTCAGGGTCATGGTCGGGATGCTCGGGGTGGTGGCGCGAGTGGTCATGACACGGCTCCTCTCGACCCGCCGAGATGCGCCCGGCAGGGACAGCGACGCCGACCCGGGCGGGCGCGAACCCACCGCGTTCAGGTCGAGCGTTTGGTTAGCGAAGAAAGCGTGGCTGCGGCGCCGCCGGCAAACTTACCGGGGCGCCTGGCGCTTGGCGCGGGCGCGCCGCCGGCGAGGCGTCGTGAACGGGGAGCGCGAATCGCGGATGGGGGGCATGAGGTGGTCTCCTTTCGCCCGGTCGCCGCGACACCCGACCCGGAGGCAAACGAAAACACCGCCGGCCCCCGGTTGGGGACGAGCGGTGTCTGCCCGTGGTACCACCCCACTTCGCCGCGCCGATCGCGCGGCCTTCTCTGCACGGCGCGGTCGCCCGCACGATGCAGCGGCTCGGTAACGGGAGCCGCTCGACTGTTTCCAGTCCCCGCCGCCGCCTACTGGCGCCGACGCGAACGCGTCGGCCGTTCGGGGCGGAGCTCGAGGGTCTTGTTCGCCGGCGTTCCTGGTCCCGCTTTGCAGCAGCCGCGGTTCTCTGGCCCGCTCGCGCCGGGTACTCGTCCCTGTCATCGCTTCGCTCTTCAATTGTGAACCCGACAGTAGCGGCCGACGGGGCG
>JADLCW010000565.1 GCA_020847015.1 Thermomicrobiales bacterium
CGGCAACACGCTCCAGATCGCCTCGTTGTCCTACCCGCTGCTGTACGGTTTCAGCGCGCTGATGCTGGCGCGCCTGGCCCGGCGGCGTGTGCCGCCGACGATCCTGGACGGTCGCCGGGCGCTGAAGATTATCGCGAGCGGCCTGGTGCTTCTCTATCTGGCGCAGGTGACGTTCGAGACGACGATTACGTTCGCTCAGCGCGCCACGGGCAGCTTCGAGACGTACCGGAACGACCAGCCGGCCCACGCTCTCTACGCCTTGGCGACCTTCGTGCTGTCGTGGGGGGTGCTGGAGTACCCGCTGGCGCGCCCGGTGGTCCGTCAGCAGCCGCTTGCCGCGGAATCGACATCGGAGCCAGCCGATGCGGGTCGCAAATCCTGAGCGGCGCGCAAACACAGCGCTGGATCGCTTCTCAGCCGTACTTCCTGTCGCCTTCACGGCAATATGCCGTAACAAAGGGACATCGTAGCGCTCGTGAAGACGCTGCCGCGCCGGGGGGTTGCATCTGGACAAGCGCGCCGGCGCTTCGCTGCGATCGGGAGCCGGGTCATTCGCGAGCGGAATCGGAACGGCGCCGCGCCGGCGGAGCGCTCTGAGGCGCGAAGACGCCGAGCGCTCCAAACGATGCTCAGGGCAGATCAAGCGCATGCGGGCCGCGCCGCCGACGAGCCGGCGGAAACCGGAGCCGGGTCGCCTGCCGACATGCGGCGACCAAGCGGCCACGCGCACGAACGTTGCCCTCTGCACTGACATCGGGCGCGCTAACGAGTCACCCGATCCAGCCGCGGTCCGTATTGGCTACGGGCGACTGGGGCGCGGGAATCGTCCGCCTAGCGGCGGGAGAGTTCGGCCAGCAAAGTCAGGAGCGCGCCCTCCTCGGCGTGCTGGTCGGCGAGCGGCAGCAGGCTGACCGCGATCTCGTCCATGCCGTTATCCAGCCGCTCCTGCAGCGCCGCCTCGATCGTGTCCGGCGTGCCGACCACCAGTAGCGAATCGAGCAGACCGTCGCTGATGGCGCCGCCATGCAACGGGTGACCGGCATCGGCGAACATGCGAGCGTAGAACGGTGCGGCGGCGTAGTAGGCAAGTAGTTCGCGAGCGCGCTCGTAGGCCAACGCACGATCGTCGGCGACCATTACCGGCACGTGGGCAATCAGCGGCGGGGTGAGACGGTCGGCGCGTTCGGCTCCGCGCGCCAGCGCCGGTTTGGCGACCCGGCGCAGGTAATCGGGCGGGCACAACCAGGAGATGCCGCCGTCGGTCAGTTCGCCGGCCAACTCGAACGCGGGCGCCCGCAGCGCCGAGATGAGCACCGGCGTGCCGGTGGGGTGAGCGATTTTCGCATCGGCGCTGTAGTACTCGCCGTGGAAATGCGCCTCCCCAGTCTGGAGCACCGGTCGCAGAATCTCCAGATATTCCCGCAGCCGCGTCAGCGGATAGCGGAAGTCTAAATGGTAGACATCTTCCATGGTGCGCGCATGAGCGCTGCCGATGCCGAGGCGTAGCCGCTGCGGAGCCAGCTCCTCCAGCGCCATGGCTTGGGTGGCCATCGCCAGCGGATGGCGGGTGAAGGCGGGCACGATGGAGGTGCCGAGGCGGATGCGATCGGTGCGTACGGCGGCCGCGCCGTAGAGGGTCAGGGTGTCGATCGCCAGCGCGCTCATCACCATCCAGACCGACTCCACTCCAGCGTCTTCGGCGCGGCCGATCAGTTGGACCGCCTGCGCCGAAGACGCCGGGGTGAATGCGAAACCGACCCGTCCCACGTTGGTCATCGCGCCCTCCGTATATTGCACATAGCGAGCCCATGCCGCGCCAATCAGTCGGCGATGGCTTCCTGTAGCGGCAAGCCGTGTTCCCGGCGCGCCTCCGCGCCTTCGAAATCGTAAGAAATCTTGAACCGCTCGTGCCGTCCATCCCAACCGTGGGGGTAGGCCTTGGTGCGGATGCGCTCCTGCTCTTCCTCGGGAAGCGGTGCGAAATCGCGCCCGATGGTCAGATTCTGCTCCAGCACGGCCATCGAATCGATGCCGACGCAGAGTGAGGCGACCGGTTGGCTAAGCGCGTAGGCGATGGCCTCGTGCGGGGTGAGATCGGTTTCTTGCAGCAGCCGCCCGGCGGCGAGGCTCTTCATGCCGATGACGCCGATGCCGCGCGCGTCGGCCAGCGGCAGGATTTCACGCTGAAAACTGTTGAAATGGTAATCGAGCGCGTTGATCGGCATTTGCATCGTATCCCACGGGAAATCCGGGGCCAGGTCCAGCATGCGGCGGAAGATGGCCGGGCTCTTGTGACCGGTGAACCCGACGTAGCGGACCTTACCCTGCTGCTTCGCTTGCAGCATGGCTTCGCCGGCTCCGCCGGGGGCGTAGATGCGATCCGGATCGTCCGGCCAGGTAACTTCATGGATTTGCCACAGATCGAGATGATCGGTGCGCAGCCGCCGGAGACTCTCCTCCAGATTGGCCATGGACGTGTCGGCGCGCCGGTCGTGGGCGCAATTCTTGGACATCAGGAAAACGCGCTCACGGGCGTTGTCTTGCGCAAGCGCCATGCCCATGCGCCGCTCGGATTCACCGTCGTGATATTCCGGGGCGTTGTCCAGAAAGGTGATGCCGCTATCGATGGCGGTGTGGATGATGCGCGCGGCTTCGGCCGGGTTGGGCACGCCGATATGGAACCCACCCAGCGCCAGACAGGAGACCTGCTCGCCGGTGCAACCCAGTGCCCGCATTGGGATCGTTCCCGCCATGGTTCTCCTCCCGATCGCTTGCCAAATGGCCGAGCGCAACTCCGGCTACGATAGCGGCTCGACCAGCGACGGGCAACGACGGAGGAGGGGCGAGGCATGGCGAAGGAGCGGCGCAACATCGGGTCGGGCAACCCGCTGGAGCGGGCGGCCGGCTACTCTCGAGCGGTGCGGGTGGGAGACCGGGTGTTCGTGGCGGGCACGGCGGCCTACCAGAACGGGCAGCCGGTCGCTCC
>JADLCW010000566.1 GCA_020847015.1 Thermomicrobiales bacterium
GGGGGGGTGGTTTCGGTTGGTTCGATCTCCTCCCAGGTGACGAAGGTGCGGACCCAGCCGGCGCCGCTTTCGGCGATCCGGCCCATGAAGACATCGTCGACCAAGGGCTTGTGCCAGAGACCGGCGATTGCCGAACGCTGGCTTGGTGGGCCGGCGGGCAGCGGACCGAGCAACGTGGGCGCGGTGGTCGGCGTGGCGGTCACACCAGCGGTTGGGCTGGCGATCGGGG
The DNA here is from genome assembly GCA_020847015.1 of Thermomicrobiales bacterium. GTDB lineage: Bacteria > Chloroflexota > Chloroflexia > Thermomicrobiales > UBA6265 > CADCWF01. The sequence continues at coordinate 230 of JADLCW010000566.1, forward strand.
TACTGCTCGGCGCCACCACGCCGGGCGGCAACTCGCCGCCTGGCGTCTTCGGGATGATGGCCGCGGCAGGGTAGAGCCCGGCTTCCTTTCCAACATCGCCGCCGTTGGCGACCACAACCTGGCCGGCCCGTGCCCACGGCACATCGACCTTCCAAAGTTGGAATACCTTTCGCTGCGCCCGGACGACGACCACGTTTGACAATTCCTGGCTGCTCATCGGCAGTCCGTTGAGCGCGATCGGATCGTCGGCGGCGAAGTAGGCCGTCCGTATCGCCGGATACGCGTCGAGCAATCCCTGATGGGCTGCGACGACCTGGTTCCAACTCTTGCCGGTATCGGCGCTCCAGTCGTTCGACTTCGGGACCTGTCGCGCTGTCGCAAGCCAGTCGTCCTTCCCTGCGCTCGACAGTTCATCGAAGACGTTGACGATCGCCACCGTCCCGCTGTCGCGCCGCCATTGGAAGACGACTTTCTGGAATGCCTGGACGGTGAAGCCATTCCAGATGAACCGTTCGGAAATCGGATAGCCGACGTTGGAGACACCGCCGTAGCGGTTGAACCAGTCCCAGAACGGAATGCCATTGTTGTTGGTCACCGTAAACCCGATGTCACCGCCGCCAGCCTTGCCGTTGGCTTGACTGAAAAACCAGCCGCCCGGAACTGCGAAGTCGTCGCGGGATTGAGCAGTGGCGTACTGGCCAAAAGGTAGAAGGACAAGGATTAGGACCGCAATGAGCAGGAGGGTGCGTTGGACCACGAGCGTTCCTCCACGGCGCAAGGCGAACCGGTGGGCTACCCGCTAGCAAGAACGGGCAAGCAGACGTTAGGGTTCGATCTGGGACTGGTTGTCTCCATCGGGCTGGCCGTGATGCGGCCAAGCTTAGCGGTTGGGTGACAGCCAGACAACGATCCCGGGATACCGGAGGCGCGATGAACCTGACCCCCGTCCTCTTAGCTGGCCTCCTTATGACTGGATGCGCATCAGCGACGATCGGCGGACCGTCCAGCCAGAGCGCCGACTGCCTGATCGACGGGCTGACGACCTGGCCAGTCGGAACGGCCTGGCAGGAAGCTTCGTTTGCGGCAGTCGATGGCTGGACTCGACCAGCGCCAGCGGGCCCTTGGGACTTTGAGGCGCTTGGGTCGCCATTCATGACCGAGACCCGGACCGTCGTTGCCGTCGGCGATGCGCCGCATAACCAGCAGTTTCCACCGGATTCCTATGTTATTCAGTCGGAGAATTCCGGCGCGGCGGTTGCTCGCCTCTATCGGTTCTATTTGGTCGGGACCGACGGCCTTTACTGGCTGGGTGATAGCGATCCGCTACTCGCCGTCACCGTTGATCCCCCTCAGAAATTCCTCCCCTCAACCATGCGCGTCGGCCAGCGTTGGGAACAGCAGTATCGTGACTCACGCTATGACGTGCTGGTGAGCACCGACCATGAGGTGATCGGGTGTGGAGAAGCGCGTGTTCCAGCGGGGCGATACTCGAATTCGTTGCTCCTGCGCTCGACCTATCGCTACTCGGAAAGCCCTTCAAGTTCGACTGTCCTGACCTGGCATGTGACCGGCGTTGGAATGGTCGCGGCAGCGGTGTTCAGCGGCGGGGACGACCTCACCAGTATTTCGGTCCTGACCGAGTTTCGGCCGACGGCCCGGTAGCGGATTGACCGGCCAATTCCTTCCACCGGAATGGGTGCTGTTGGTCACCGACGACGCCGAGGGCGGACGGCTCGCCGCCGCGCTGACTGCAGAAAGCATGTCGGTTCGGCTCGCGTCCGATCCGCAATCAGTTGACGACCTCCTTCATGGAAGGCCACCCGCGGCGGCGGTCGTCGATATCGATCTGCCGCTCAGCGCGGCAATCGTGTCAACGCTCGCGACCCGTCACATTCATTGCGCCCTGATCGGCAGCAACCTCACAGCGCTTCGCCGCTTCCAGAGCCTCGTTCCAACTCTCATCGAGAAACCGGTAGGTCTACGAGCCTTCACCCGAACGGTCGATGGTCTGCTCGGCCGCCGCTAGCAGGTCGACCTGGGTTATTCCGTGACCTCACCACGCCCCCGTCACGCCGACCGCCGACATCACCGGGCCAACGTCTCAGGGCGGACAGAGCCCACATCGCATCTCTTCGATGGGGTACCATCGGGTTTGAACCGTTCGGAGAGTGAGCGGCGGGGGACAGGTGGCGCCGATTGTGCTCGCTTGCCTCGGTGTGCTTGCTGGCGCGGCGCTCGCCGGTCAGATCACGACACCCGCTCCATTTGCCTGGGTGGTCGCCGTTCTTCTCATTGCCACGGCGGTCGCAGTCCGGGCGCGGACTTCGGTTGCCGGGTTGCTACTTGCGCTGGGGCTTGCCTTGTTGGCCTTTGGCCGTGCCCAGCAGCTTGCAACCCTGGCTCTGGATGATGTCAGCCGGTTCAACGGCCAGAGCGTGATTGTGTTTGGCGAGGTGGCAGATGCCCCGGAGCGTCGCGAGCGCTTTACCCGCCTATTGCTGACGGTTGAGGCAGCCGGACTAGACGCGGCCGACGAGCCAACGTCGGGGCGCGTGCAGATCGACGTCGAACCCGACGCTCGCCTGCGCTATGGCGACCGTCTGACCGTCCGCGGCGCGCTCGAATCGCCGCCGATCTTTCCTGGCTTCGACTATCGGTCAATCCTCGAGCGGCGGGGCATCCGCAGCACGATGCGCTTCCCCACGGTCGAGATCGCGCCTCAGCCTGGAGGTTCGCCGCTCTTGCTCTGGTCGTTCCGGTTCCGCGAGGCGCTCGCTGCGAGCCTGGCAGCATCGCTCCCCGCTGCGCCCGCCGGGCTCGCAGCGGGATTACTGGTTGGGGGCCAGGATGCTCTGCCTGCCAATTTGCGGGACGCGTTTGCTCGAACCGGGACAACCCATCTTCTTGCCGTCTCGGGCTACAACATGATGTTGGTCGCCGGCGCACTGCTAGGCACGGTGGGTATGCTCGCCGGCCGGCGTGCCGGGGCGATCGCCGCGCTTGCCGGCATCATGGCCTATTCGGCGGTAAGTGGCGGCACTCCCTCGGTGCTACGGGCCGGACTGATGGCCGCGATCGCGCTGGTTGGCATGCTGTTGGGACGACCCCGTGAACCTGGTTTGATGCTGGCGGCGGCAGTGGTTGGACTGGTGTTGGTCTGGCCGTCGTTGGTAGACGATGTTGGGTTTCAACTGAGTGTCGCGGCCACCGCCGGACTGATCGTTCTGGCTGGGCCGATTGAGCGCTGTCTTCAACGGCTTCCACCGATGTCGAGCCGTCGGGTTGGGCCAGTTCGGGCAACCGCTGCGGCGACCCTGGCGGCGAGTTCAGTGACCTTGCCGATTGCGATTTCGACCTTCGGAACGCTGTCGTTGGTGAGCCTTCCGGCGAACATATTGGCTGCGCCGCTCGTCCCCGCTGCGATGCTGACCGGCGCCATTTGCGGAGCGGCGGGACTGCTCAGTCCGGACCTCGGCCGGATATTGGCGGGTCCGGCCTGGCTTTTCGCCAGCGCCCTTGCCGCGTTGGTAGAACTCTTTGCCGCGGTACCATCAGGTTCTGTTCGCCTCGCGCAACCCTCCGGTGTAGTGGTTCTCGCGCTCTACAGCGCCGCCGGACTGGCGGTGTTGTCGGTCGGCCGCGTGAGTAAGTTGACGTGGCAGGCTGAGCGGAGTTGGTGGTCGCTCCTTCTCCTGTCGGCCATCGGCGCCGTTGGCATGTGGGCAGCGGTGGCCGCGACCGGAAACGCCGAGACGACGGTCGCCTTCGTCGATGGCGGCGCGGCGGTCCGGACACCCGGCTGGCGTGTCATCGTGATTGATGGCGGCGGCCAGGCGAATCTCCTGACTACAGAACTGGATCATTTGCTTCCGATTTGGGATCGCCGGGTTCACCTCTATGTCGCGACGGAATGGAGCAATACGCGTGCTGGAATGCTCGCCGAAATTGCTCGACGGGTTCCGATCGAGAGGGTCGCCGGACCGGTGCTCGATGGAGCGGACCCGCGCTGGTCGGCGCTTCTCGCCGAACGGAGGATCGCCTTTACACCGGTCGACCGCGGCACGGGCTTCGACCTGGGAGACGGCGTTGGTGTCTGGATCGAGCCGGCTGCGCCGCTCGCGGTACGGCTACTCGTGCCGAACGGTCCTATCGCGTTGAGCGAGACCGGACGGTCACGCGGTGCGGCGTTCGGGCTCGCTGGGGATTCTCGTGGCGGAGACAGCGTGGAGATCGCTGGCGCTCGCTATTCGCCTGCCCGTCATGGTGCGGTGCGGCTGGTTCTGCGAGATGACCTTCGAGTCTACGTCGAGCGCCCCTGACGGCGGTACCACGGCGGCCTGGTAGAATTGCCGGACAGACGGAGGGGAACATGGTGTGCCCATCCTGCGGCGCTGAGCCGAGCGACGAGCGGTCCGACTGTCAGGACTGTGGGGAGCCGACCCACCTCCCCGTCGTGATCGCCCGTCCGACGTTGCCGGCTCAGCGACCACGACCCTCTCTGCCCGCGCTCTTGCGGCCAATGTTGCCGATCGCCGGCGGCGTGGCAGCCGTAGCGGTGACTGCGAGCCTCGCCGCAGTAGGCTTGCGCTGGCGCTTTGCCACGCCATCGCGGCAGCTACGCCGGGGAGATGGCGACGACGACCTTCCCCTCATCGAAATTCACGAATCGATCGTCATCAAGACCCGGGCAGCCCGCGTTCGCGTGCAGTGAGTGCTCCGCTCCTCATCGCCCACCGTGGCGCGTCGGTCGATGCGGCCGAAAACAGCTTGCATGCCTTTCAATTGGCCAAACAACAGCGAGCGGACGCGGTCGAATGCGACATCCAGCTTTCCCGTGACGGCGTGCCGGTGGTGTTCCACGACCAAACCCTCGAACGGCTGACGGGCGATAGCAGGACGGTCGCTTCGGTCGACATGGCCGGACTGGTCGCCCTCCGTCTCGAAGGCGGCGAGAAGATCCCGACCCTCCTCGAAGCGCTCGAATGGTCGATAAACGGCCTGCCGCTCGTTATCGAGTTGAAAACCGGCCCTGCGCCGGGTCTTCTCGTAGCGGCAGTCGCCAGGGATCTCGCGGCGACAGTGGGCCGTGTGCTGTGGGTTTCGTCGTTCTCGGCGGGCTTGCTTCAGGAGGTCGCCGAGCGCCTCCCCGCGCTGCCGAGAGCGCTTGTTTCGGCTGCTTGCTACGACGTGGCAATCAAGGCGGCGCTCGCCGCGGGAGTTTCGGCCCTCCACCTAGCGCACTCGGCGTGGCGTCCGGCAACCTCTAGCTTGCCGGTGCTGGTATGGACGATAGACGACCCAGGCGACGCGCGCCAGGTGGTGGGTGAAGGGGCATCTGGCATTTTCACCAATCGCCCGGGACTCGTGGCCCAGTTTCGGGAGGCGGGATGATTTGGCTGGCGGCGACGCTTCGCACCTTCGCGACGGCGACGGCAATTCTCCGATTTCTCGCGAGCGCAGTCTGGCTCCATCGGCTGATTCAGCAGCGAGTTTCTCCTCGCTGGGCGCTCGAACGTGGGGCAGCGGTTCCGGGCGCAGTCTCGGACCTCGTCGTCCATGGCGGCGACCCGCGCACCGTCTGGCTCGATCACGGCGCACCGCCCGGCGATCTCCCAGACGTATCGCATCGCCACCTTCCAGAAGTTCACCGGTTGCTGAAACTGATCTGGCGGGCCGGAATGGTGAGCGGCGCCGCCGGGACGGCACTTTCCGCTCGCCACTCCACCACGGTGATGCGTCGGTCGGGGCTGATATCATTGCTGGCAGGTGGGATCGGTCTGGTCGCTTCGATGGTTGTTTTCCAGCCAGCTTGGGATCTGTATCATCGGATGGCCTACGCAAACCGGGATTGGGAACTTCCTGACGAGGTGTTGCTGGCGGCTCTCTATCCTGAACGTTTTTACCAACGGCTGGCGACGGTCTGGTTTGGTGGCATAGTGGCGGCGGGCGCAGCATTTCTCATGGCGAGCGGCCGGCCGCGTGGCCGAACCTCGCGAGGAGCGGGCTGATGGTTTCGGTACGCGGCGCACTGCGGTCGGTGCCGCTCTTCGAGGGTCTTGATCGGCAAAGTCTGGAGATACTCGAGGCTCGGATGCGTGGCCGGGTCTTTCGCGAAGAGGAGACGATCTTCCACCGCGAGGACATCGGCAACGCCCTCTATGTCATTCGAAACGGCCGGGTGAAGATCCGGCTGACCGCAGAGGATGGTCGCGAGACGGTCCTCGCAATTCTCTCGCCCGGGGATTGCTTTGGCGAACTCGCCGTGCTCGACGGCGAGCCACGCTCGGCCGACGCGGTGGCGATGGAGCGCACCGATACTCTGATGTTGACGCGCGATGATTTTCTCGGCGCACTCGACCAGAGTTCGGCACTTGCTAAACGGATCATCGTTCTGCTGAGCCAGAAACTGCGCCAGACCAACGAGCAGTTGTCGGACCTGATCTTCTATGACGTTCACGGGCGGGTAGCCAAGCGCCTGCTCGAATTGGCCGCTGCCCACGGCGTCCAGCGCACCGATGGCACCCAGATTGGAATTCCGCTCACCCAGCAGGAACTGGCCAACATGGTCGGGGCGACGCGCGAGAGTGTCAACCGGGTGCTGCGCTATTACGCCGGGCGCGGCTTCATCAAGGTCGCCAATCAGCGAATAACCATCATCAAGCCAGAGGGGTTGCGCCGCCAGTTGGGGCTGGCTGGCTAAGGCCAAGCCCGAGATCCTGGCGCATTTTAAGGCTATCGGACACACCCCAGTGCTCGACCATTTGACCGTCGCGCACCCGATTGATGTGCATTTCCTTCATCGTGAACCGCCGTCCGCTCGGCGGAA
>JADLCW010000567.1 GCA_020847015.1 Thermomicrobiales bacterium
CGCAGAAGGCGCGGCGTCGAACGCGAGACCGCGCTGGGGCGTCACGCAGGGCCGCGCGGGGCGGCTCAGGACGCCACGAAACGATCGACGCCACGCCGGACGGCAGGCGGCGAATGCCGCCGGCTGGGTCAGTGGCGGGCCATGCTGGAGAGCAGATCGAGCAACTGCGGGTAGTTGCGCTCGGCGGCGTAGCGGTCGGCGGCGCGCTCGCGGGCGCGCTCGCCCATGGCGGGCAGTTCGCCGCGGTTGCCGATCGCCCAGCGCATCCGCTCCACCAGCGCCGATTCGCCGTCCGCTTCGATGAGGAAGCCGCTCTGACCGTCCTGAATCATCTCCGGGATAGCGCCGACCCGGGTGGCGATCACCGGCAACCCGGCGCTCATCGCTTCGATCACCGCGTAGGGGGAGTAGTCGAAGCGGGTCGGGAACACGAACAGATCCAGTTCCGGCAGCACCGAACTCATCAGCTCGTCCCACGGCACTCCGGAGCGGACCCGCACATTGCGCAACCCCGCCGAGCGGCGCGGCGCATCGCCGGAGACGAGAGTCAGATGGGCGAGATCGGCGAAGTGCTCCTGATGGACGCGCAGCAGCAGATCGCCGCCTTTGCGGGTGAAGCCGTTGCCGACGAACCCCAGTTTCAGCAGATCGCACCCGGCGCCATTGCCGGAGCCATTGCCGTTGCCGGGTTTCCCATGCTCGTTGCCACCGGGGCCGTGGCCGTTGGCGCCGTTCGGGCGGGGGTGGGCGTGCTTGCCGTTGGCCGGCGGCGGCGGCAGGGTGACGCCGTTGCGCACCACGCGCACTTTCGAGGCGGGAATCTTGTAGTCGTCGATGACCGAGGCGGCGGCCCAGTCGGAAAACGACACGACCAGATCGCTGCGCTCGAAGATGCGCCGCTCCAGCTCCAGCGTCGGGCGCAGCAGCGGCGAGGCGATGTAGCGCGACTCCTGAAAGGCCAGCTTCCAGGTCAGATCGATCGACACCACCGCCGGCACCCGGCGCGGCAGATCGAGCAGCGCGGTGGCCGCGGTTTGGGTGTGGATGTAGACCAGATCGAGCGCGTCGGGGTCGTAGCGGCGCAGCAGATAGCCGACTTGCTGGCGTTTGAACTGGAACACCAGCCAGGTGGAGAAATCCAGCCCGCGTTCGCGAAACGGCGGGATGGCCAGTTTGGCGAGGAAGTCGCCGACGCGATCCAGCCAGTAGAGCGGGATGACGCTGGGGTTGAAGCGGGCGTCGTGCGCCAGATGCTGCTTCAGAAAGCGAAGATGGGTTTTGTGCCCGAGTCCATATTCGACGAAAAAGAGCGCGCGGGCAGGGGCAAGCCGCCGCGTGGCGTCGCCCGTTTCGATGTGCACCAGGGCCCCTCCCCAGCACGTGGCCCACCGCCAACCACGCCGCTTCCCCACGGCGTTCGTGCGGGCGCACGGTTGGCGCCATGCTTCGGCGGCGTCTGGTCCGTGGCCCCCATCCCGAGGCAAGCCCGCCCGGGCCGCCCGCGCGGTCGCGCCGTTCGCACTATACCCGATAGTGGGCCGGTGGGCGGGCGACCGGGGGCGCGGTTGGCCCCCCGGCCGCGCCGCCGCTAGGCGGTGACGCCCTCCAGCCGGGCGACGCCCAATTCGCTGAACACGGCCAGACCGGCATACCACTTGTAGTACCGGAAAGAACACGAAGGTGACGCTCCGCTGGTCGGACGCGAGCGATCTTGTCCTAGGTGACTGGTGACCGGGGCGGCATCAAAAAAGGTGCTACTACGAACCATACGCGAGCAGGACCTGCCGCCTGTTTGGCTATCCCCCGAACGGTGTTTGCGAAGGGGTGCATCCGGGTTGGATGCTCGGATGGTACGGGAGTCTCACCCGACCGACCTGACCGACGACGAGCGGTGGGTGTTGGCGCCGCCGATCCCGCCCGCCAAGCCCGGTGGTCGCCCCGCAGCGTCGACGTGCGTGAAGTCGTCGACGCGCTTCGGTATCTGCTCCCCTCCGAAGGGGCGGGGCGGTTGCCGCTGCACGCGTGTCCGCCGTGACTGACGGTCTACGCCTACTTCCGGCGATGGGAATCGGATGGCGCCCGGGAGCGAGTCGTCGGCTGCCGCGACGCGACCTGCGTGTGGCGCTGGGGCGCCGGGCGGAGCCGAGCGCCGCCGTCCTCGATAGCCAGACGTTCATGACGGCGGAAAAGCAATGGTCTTGCGCATCAGGCGGTGACGGTTGGGGCAGAGGGGCGCCAAGGCGCGCGGTGGCGCAGCAGCGCGTTGAGGATCGTCAAGAGCTTGTGCATGCAGGCGGTGAGGGCGAGCTTCTTTGGTTTACCGGCCGCCAGGAACCGAGCGCGGAAGGCGCGCAGCGTCGGGTTGTGCCGGACGGCGACGAGGGCGCCCATCCCCAGCGCGGCACGGCGACCGGCGCTTTTTTTGCGGCCTCGAACGACCCAAGGGCGGCGATCTACCGCGCCACGGCGGGTCAGTCCCACGCTGCCAAGATACGAGGGGGGCCGCGCGGCTACGACGCCGGCAAGAAGGCGACCGGCGGCAAGCGCTACTGCCTCGTCGACACCGAGGGGTTGATGACGGATTTGGCGGTCCACCCGGCCGACGTTTCGGAGTGCGTGATGGCGCCGTTGGTGCTGACAAAGGCGCAGGCGCCGGACCGCGGCGCGGCAATACCCGGGTCACTGGCGGCTACCAAGCGGGCGTCGTGGCGTGGGCGTGCGACGCGCTCGGATACGAGTTGGAGGTGGTGGCGCGGCCGCCCGGGACCAAGAGTTTCGCGGTCCTGCGCCTGCACCGGGTGGTCTTCGGTTAGCTGGGCCGCAACCGCCGCCTCAGCAAGGACTACGAGGCGCTGCCGGCCAGCGAGGATGCGTGGATCCACGTCGCGATGGTGCGCCTCCTCGTTCGCCGCCTGACCCGATGACGGCTGTCCGCGCAGCCTCTTGGGTCCCCTGCGGCCGCGCCCATGTTCAGAGCATCCAACCTGTCGCGTTGGGCCGTGGAGAGGCACTGCAGCGCGCCCCCCCATTCTTGTCCTACTCAATGATCAGATCGCGAGCAAGCGCGATGCCGGTGGCGGGCGAGCATCAGATTCATCGATAGCCTACGCTGCCGCTCGCCCGTCAGCCGGTAGCCGAGGGGGAGCCCAGCAGCGATCCGAGACCGGCGGCTGAAGGCGAAAGTTCCTCGAGCACCGCGTCCAAATCACCGAACGCGAGCCCGACGATGGGCAGGGAAACGCCCGCTGCGCGCCGCTCGGCCATCCGCTTCCGGCACTGCGCGGGCGTCCCTGCGCAGACCAGCAGGTCCAGCACATCGTCGGCGACGTGCTCCGCCGCCGCGTCTGCGCCGCCGCGATCGAATGCACGTCGGATCGCTCCCAGCACCCCGCCTTCGACGGCCGCCTCGCGGGCGATGTTCGGGAAGTTCGCCAGGTATGTCGCCACCAGCGGCCGGATCGCATCGCGCGCCTTGGCAGCATCGTCGTCCATCGATACGGCGACAAACGAGGCGATGTCCACCTCCTCGGGGTTGCGCCCCGCCCGTTCGGCGCCAGCCTTGACGCGCTCGACAGCACGACGAGCGTAGTCGGCCGACGTGTAGCCGTTGAGGATGACTCCGTCCGCCGTCTCTCCCGCCAGTTCCAGCGCCCGCGGCCCCGTGACGCCGAAATAGACCGGCATCGAGGGCCGCACCGGCCAAAAGTCGAGCCGGACGTCGCGCACGGAGATCGTCTCACCGTGGTAGGTGACCGATTCTCCGCGCAGCAGCATCCGGGTGACGTCCAAGCACTCCCGCATCCGGGTGAGCGGCTTGTCGAACCCGAATCCCTGCTTGCCGAGGATATGGGGAGAGCCGGGGCCAATGCCGAGGATCGCGCGTCCGCCGGAGAGTTCGTCGAGCGTCGCAAATGAGATCGCCGTCAGCACCGCGCCACGCGTCACCGGGTTGACGACGGCCGTGCCAATGCCGACGCGTTCGGTAGCGAGGGCGACAGCGGCCGCCGTCGTCATTGCGTCGCGGGTGAAGCGCGTCTCCGCCACCCACACCGATTCGTACCCCAGATCTTCCGCACGTCGCGCGATCCGCATCATCTCCGGCACGCCGGGCGTGCCCGGCAACCCGATCGCTATTCGGGGGGTGGTCATGTCGTCCTTTCCGCCGCTTGGCGCGGCCTTCGTTGCTCGCGCCTGGGTCTGCATCAGCGCGGCCGACCCGGCGCCGACAGCCTCTTGATCGAAGGGAATCGGTCGCCGACATACTCCTTCGGCTCCGGCGCCAGAAAGGCGCGCACCTTCGCCGTGCGAGCGCCGAGGCCGTGGAGGGATTCGGCGATGGACACCGCGGCCGCGATGCCGTCGAACACCGGCACGTTCAACTCCGCCAGCATGCGCTGATGCAGAGGACCCATGCCCGCGCATCCAAGGCAGATCGCCTCCGCTCCGTCGCGCGCGATCGCCGCTTGCCCCTCCACGACCATCAGCCGTTCGGCGCGCTCCGGCTCCCGCTCGAGCTCGAGCACGCCCAGCCCGGTCGCCCGGATCGATGCGCAGCGCTCCTCCAGGCCGTATCGGCGGACGAGATCGTGGAGCATCGGGAC
>JADLCW010000568.1 GCA_020847015.1 Thermomicrobiales bacterium
GATGACCTGCTGGAGGGCGTCCAGTACCGGCTCGATTCGCCGCTGGATGTCGGCTGGCTGAAGTGCGAAGTGGAGCCGTTCACCTACGATCCCGAGCGGGCCAAGCAATTGCTGGACGAGGCCGGCTGGCGCGACGAGGACGGCGACGGCATCCGCGAGGCGCATGGCGTGCCCGACGTGGAAGACGGCACGAAGCTGAGCCTGCAGATGAACGGCTACACCGGATTTTCCACACTCGATCTGATCGAGCTGGCGGTGCAGGAGGATCTGAAGGCGGTCGGCATCGACACCCGGCTGGAAAACCAGGAATTCGCGGTCATTTTCGGCACCTGGGACGACGGGTCGCCGCGCCTGCTGGGCGATCACGACATCCTCATCTACGACGCCGGTTACTTCGCCGAGCCGGGCAAGGACATCGCGCTCGATCTCGGACCCGATCAGGTGCCCAGCGCCGACAACCCCGGCGGTCAGAACCACAACCGGTGGGTGCGCCAGGATGTCGGCGAATGGCTGAAGGCGGCCAACACCTCGCCCGATGTGGAAACGCGGCGCGCCAACTTCTGCAAGGTGGCCGACGCCTTGCGCGAGGATATCGTCACCTTCCCCATTCTCCAGTTCGCCGAGGGCAGCGTCTACGCCAACGTGCTGCACGGCTACACCGTGAGCACCTGGGAGTACGCCACCTGGGACGCCGAAAACTGGTGGCTGGAGCAGTAGCGACCGCACGGTAGCCGCTTGGGCGGAGCGACGAAGGTCGCTCCGCCCGGGCAGGGGAGGTGGTCGTGGGCGCCTACGTCGTCCGCCGCCTGCTGGGGGCGATCCCGCTTCTGCTGTTCGTCAGCATCGCCATTTTCGCGTTGCTGCAAGCGGCGCCGGGCGGCCCCACCGGAGCCTACCTGCGGCGCGGCGGCGGCATGAGCGCGGCCGACCGGCTAGCGCTGGAGCGGCAGCTCGGGTTGCACGACCCCGTCTATATCCAGTACGGAAAATGGCTGGGGCGAGTGCTCCAGGGCGATCTGGGACAGTCGGTCACCTCGCGCCGCCCGGTCGCCGAGGAGATCGGCGACCGGCTGCCGAACACCCTGATCCTGATGGCCGCAGCTTGGCTGGTGACGCTGGTGATCGCCATTCCGGTCGGCATCTTCGCGGCCATTCGCCAATATTCCAAGTTCGACCATCTGGTGACCGCGCTCACCTTCGTCGGTCAGTCGATTCCCATCTTCTGGCTGGGGTTGCTGCTGTTGCTGGTGTTCTACGTCTGGCTGGACAATCCCGTCACCGGCGGTCCCTTGCTGCCCGCGGGCGGCGTGCAGACCATGGGCGCGCCATTCTCCATCAGCGACCGGCTCGTTCACCTGATTTTGCCGGTGACCATGCTGGCCGCCGGCTGGGTCGCCTGGTATTCGCGCTTCCTGCGCGCCTCCATGCTGGAAACGATCCATCAGGACTATGTGCGCACGGCGCGGGCGAAGGGGCTGGCCGAGCGGATGGTCACGCTGCGCCACGCCTTTCGCAACGCCGCTATCCCGCTGGTCACCCTGATGGCGCTGGATGTGCCGTTCCTGTTCACCGGCGCGCTGTTCACCGAGGTGATCTTCGCCTGGCCCGGCATGGGGCGACTCTTCTACGCGGCGGCCGAGCGGCGTGACTACGCGCTGCTGATGGCGATCATCATGATCACGTCGGCGCTGATTGTGCTCGCCAACATCGTGGCCGATCTGCTGTACGCCTGGCTCGACCCTCGGATTCGCCTGCGATGAGCGCCCCCACCCAAAACCGGACGCTCGCCGCCAACGCGGCGACCGCCGAACCGGAAGCCGCCTGGACCGGTCTCGCCAAAACCCGGCACGACACCATGCTGCGCCTCGTCGTGCGCCGCTTCATGCGCCACCGCATGGCGGTGGTTGGGTCGATCGTGCTGGCAATGCTGATCGCCGGCGCGCTGCTGGCTCCGCTGGCGCCCTACGACCCCAACGCGCTCTCCGTGTCCGAGCGCAAGCAGGGACCGAGTCTCAACCACTGGTTCGGCACCGACGAGGCCGGGCGCGATGTCTTCGCCCGCACCCTCGATGGCGGGCGCGTCTCGCTGACGGTCGGGTTGGCGGCCACGCTGGTGGCGCTGGCCATCGGCACGGCGTTTGGCGCGGTGGCCGGATACTTCGGCGGTCCTATCGACGCGCTGCTGATGCGGCTGACCGACGCCTTTCTGTGTTTCCCCCAACTCTTCGTGCTGATCGTGCTCGGCTCGCTGATCCGGACGGCCGGGCTGAAGGCGCTGCAAGGGAGCATCGTGCCCATCGCCTTCGTCATCGGCATTCTCTCCTGGATGGGGTTGGCCCGGTTGGTGCGAGCGACGTTACTGTCGTTGAAGGAGAAAGAATTCGTGGAGGCGGCCCGCGCCGCCGGCGGCAGCAATGCCCGCATCATGCTGCGCCACGTGCTGCCCGGCGCGGTCGGCCCCATCGTCGTGCAGGCCAGTTTGCTGGTGGCCGCCTCGATCATCACCGAATCGGGATTGAGCTATCTCGGCTACGGCGTACAGCCGCCCACCGCCACCTGGGGCAATCTGTTGCGCGACGCGCAGGCGCACATGCAGCAGTTGCCGGTGTTCGCCATCGCCCCCGGGCTGATGATCTTTCTGACAGTGATGAGCATCAATTTCGTCGGCGACGGGTTGCGCGACGCGCTCGACCCCTACGGTCGCCGCTAGCGCCCCACGTTGGGGCTACCCGAGGGAGACCCGGTGAAGGATTACCGCACCTACAGCTTCTGGCTCGAAACCTGCGGCGACGATCTGACCCCGCGTCCGCCGCTCGACGGCTCCATCGAGGTCGATGTCGCCATTATGGGGGCCGGCTTCACCGGTCTCTGGACCGCCTACAAGCTGCTGCGGCGCGACCCGTCGCTGTCGGTCGCGGTCATCGAAAAAGAGATCGCCGGGTTCGGCGCCTCCGGTCGCAACGGC
>JADLCW010000569.1 GCA_020847015.1 Thermomicrobiales bacterium
CCCATTCGTCGTCGATCCGGCCGCCGACGACGTTGAGGCCGGTCGAGCCGATCAGGGGTTTGTACGGGGTGGTCGTCGGCTCGCGGTCGGTCATGCGCTCCCCCAGACGTTGGTCTGCCGGCCGGCGTGCGGGCGGAAGAATAGCGGCGTCGAGACATTGAGCCGCATCAATGCTTGAGACAACGCGTCCACCTGATCGTCATGCTTCCCGAGGGGGAACCCGGCGCACTCGATCAGCAGGTCCCAAACCCACGGGCAGAGGTCAGGGTGCGGCAGGTAGACGTCGCCAGCCTCGATCGTCCACGTCACCGCGGCGGCCCGCTCTTCCTTCGTGCCGTCCGGCGAAATAGGGATGATGCCAGGAATTTCTCCCTGGAGCGTGTCGATCACCGCCGGCCCGTTCGCCTTATCCTCGATTAGTTTCTCTCGCGTCTCCGGCCATGCGCTCGTCACCGCCTTGACCGCGCTCACTGTTTGCGGAAAGTTGAGCCGGTCGCGAACCTGATGCAAGAGGTATTTCTGGGCTGCTTTTCGCCCCCAGACCTGACCGACGACGAAACTTCCCGACTTGGTCGTTTTGAACGTCATGTCCCAGGACTGCATCTGCGTATCGAACGTCGCGGGCAACTCAACGACCGGCGCATGGTGATAGCCGCCGTCCGCCACCTTGATCTTGACGGGACCAAGTGTCGATCCTGCCGGTTTCCAGAAGCGCCACCAGCGACTTTTGAACGTCTCGCCGTCAGGGACCGTTGGCCGCCCTTGGTATTGCGCCGTCCACACGCGAGGGCCAACCGCCCCCTGAAGCACCCGCAGCCGCTCAATCGGCCATCGTTCGGGCCAGAGGGCGCGCCCCTCGTCATCAATGGCTGGCATATGGATGTGGCGCCACTGTTCGCCGCCCGCCGATTGCGCCGCCAGGAGACGACCGGTGAGATCGTCATCGTGCCATCGTGTTGCCGTAACCACTATGGACCCGCCTGGTTCGAGACGCGTGCGAATCGTGCCGGTGTACCACTCCCAGAGGGCTTCGCGGGCCGTCTCCGAATCGGCATCCGCCTGGTTCTTGACCGGGTCATCAATCACGATCAGGTCGCCGCCGTGTCCGGTTGGCGAACCGCCCACGCCGACCGCGAAGTACCCGCCTTCATGCCCATCGATGTCCCACGCCTTGACCGCGGCTTTGTCGCCGGCGATCCGGATACCCGCGAAGGGATATCGGTCAGACGCGATCTTGTTGCGCACCCGGCGGCTGAACGTGTTGGCGAGTTCCTGTGTGTGGGATGCGCCAATGACCCGATTGTTCGGGAATCGGCCGAGATACCACGCGGGCAAGTGTTCAGATACGTGGAGGCTCTTGGAGTGCCGAGGCGGCATCGTGACGATCAGGCGGGCATCCGGCGTATTGACCGCCCATTCGAGCGCGTCGATCAACTCAAGGATGTGCCGGGATGTTTCATAGCGCGGATACATCCGGGCGGTGAAGCAGCGAAGCGATGCTTGGGCGTCCCGCCGATCTTTGACACGCCGCGCCGCATGACGCGCCGCGAGCTCATACGCGCGCGGGTCAACGTGCACGGCGACCATTAGCGCGTCTCCGCGAGGATGCGCTCGGCTTCAGCGATCACGTCCGCCGGGTCAAGCCCTTCTTCGCGGGCGATGCGCTCCGCGACCTGCTCAACCGTCACCGCGACCGTAACGTTCACATCCTTGGTTTCGGTCCATTCGGAACGCTCCTGCAACGCCAAATAGCGAAACGCGGATTGCACGTCACCCTTCAAGATCGCCTGCCGGATAGTGGCCGATGCCGTCCGTTTGCAGGATGCAATCGCTTCCTCTACGTCGCCAGAAAATGTCGGATATTTTGCGCACCAATCGGTCAGGGTTATCCGATTGATTCCCGCCAATTCTGCTGCCGTGGTGCGTGAGCAGCCCATGCGAAGGTTGTCCACAATCGCCTTGTGCACATCCGCGTTGTACTTGGGAGGCCGCCCGCGTCGCCCCGCCATCAGCCGGCCGCCGTTTCGTGGAGCGCCGGGATCGTCAGCAGGTTCACCCGGATGTGCTCGGCGATGGCCCGCATGAAGAGCGGCGGTACGCTGTTGCCAATGCGATTGACAGACGCCATCCAATCACCAACGAACGTGTACTGATCGGGGAACGAGGCGATGCGTTGCAACTCGCCGGTGCTCAGCAGTCGAGGCTCGTCGGGGTGAAAGTGCCCCCCGCTGCCAGGCGTCTTGAGGATCGTCGGCGCCACGGTCGACCATGCAAGCCGAAGCGTGCTGAATCGCTCCGTGTGCGCATCTCCGCGCTTCGTTTCACTCCATCGCTGAATCTTGTTTGCGGTCAATTCGCCAGGAATCTGCTTCGACGGTCCCAGTTCGTGAATCGCTTCACGCAATATCACCGGCTTACTTATCGCTCTCGGATGACTCGGCGTCACGCCTAGATCATCCCGCACGCCGATGAAGATCATCCGCTCTCGACTCTGCGGCACATCGAAGTACATCGCGTTCATGAGCCGCGCCGAGACGGCATAGCCGGACGCCTTCAACTCCCGCAGGATCTCGGCGAAGACGAGTTTCATCTTGCCCTTGACCATGCCGGAGACGTTCTCCATCACGAACACCTTCGGGCGAAGACCTCGCAAGAGCCGCACGTATTCGCGGAACAGCCCGTTCCTCGGATCGTCCATCATGCGCTTGCCTGCGGTGCTGAATCCCTGGCACGGCGGCGATCCGTCGAAGACGTCCAGTTCGCCCGGTTGCAGTCCGGGCAGGCGCAAGCACTCGTCAACCGAGAGCGCCGCGATGTCGCCGTGATAGACCGGCACCTCCGGGAAGTTGAGCCGGAACGTCGCTACCGCGTTGTCATCCCACTCGACCGCCAGAAGTTCCCGAAACCCGGCCATCGAATAGCCCAGCGACGAGCCACCGCAGCCCGCAAACGTCGAGATGACCGTCGAAGCATCCGCAGCCCTCTGGGCGAGATGCGCGCCCCACGCGGCGTTCAGGCGCTCCACGTAGCCGCTCACTTCGGGAACCTGTGCCCGCATTCGGGGCATTCGTGGTACTCGACCGTCCCGGCCACCGATTCGTCATATTCCTTGAATTCAACATTTGGCGGAACAACCCCGGCGGATTCCGCCAAATCCGACAGCATCGTCATCACCGCCGCGTCCGCCGTGCTCACCTCATCGAGCAACGCTTTCAGGTTCGCGGCATCGTGGTACGCCATCG
This sequence comes from Thermomicrobiales bacterium, assembly GCA_020847015.1. Taxonomy (GTDB): domain Bacteria; phylum Chloroflexota; class Chloroflexia; order Thermomicrobiales; family UBA6265; genus CADCWF01. The sequence goes on from JADLCW010000569.1 coordinate 3,243, forward strand.
CCGACAACGGATCGAACGTCGCCAGCGCCAGGTTCGCCTCATCGTCGGTGAGATCGACATATTGCACGGGGATGGTCGGCTGTCCTGTGCGGAGGGCGAGTTCGACACGGAGGTGCCCGTCGATCACCCGGTCCGTAGACGCTTGGACCAGGACCGGGGCGAGGTAGCCGATCTCGTCAATCACCCCACTGAGGGCATCCTGTTGGGGTCCGGGGTGTCGGCGGAAGTTGAGGTCAGAGGGCACGAGTTGGGCGGGATCGACGTCCGCCGTCCCGACGATGCGATTACGCCACACCTGCCCGTTCGCCACCCGCGACCCCGCTTAAACGCGACACGCCACCGGGGACACGCTGACGCGCATCGCTCACGGTGGCGGCCCTCAACGACTCGCCTTCGGTTGGGCACGACGGCCCCGCCCTAGTCTACCTGATGTGCGGCGGAAAGGGAACTAGGCGGCTTACCATCCTCCGGACTTGACGTACCTGACCGCATCGAGAAGAGTCATCGGCGTCGTCTGCGCCAGTTCGATCGCCCGTTCCCGTAAGTCATCGCCAGGCAGGCTATTAAGCGCGTCTTCCGCGATGCGGGCCAACCGCTCGTAGGGAGTCAGGTTATCCGGGGTAAGTTTGCCGTCGATCATGATCGTATTCACGCCGCTCTCCTGTCCACGTCCCTTGCCAGTTTGCCGATCCAGTTCCACGCCTGCCCGCACCGCTCGCAGACGATGACGTAGCCGCCGTCATCGGTGGGCCGGACCCTGGCCGTCGCCGGGACGATCAGGTACGGCCCCACCTTGCATCCGAGCACGCTCCGCCGTTCGCCGTCGCCACAACCGGGGGTGCGGCACAGGAGCGGGGCGCTCATTGGGCACCGCCGATCGCGCGCAACCGGTGCGATGACAGCGCGTCAAGTCGATCGATATCGGCCAGGGCCGCATCCAGGTCGGCATCTGCCGGTTCGAGCCACCGCGGCACCGGGGATGCGGGCAACCCCAAATCACGTTCCATCGCCCGGATCGCATCGTAATGTCCCTGGGCCTTCTCGACTTCGCGCCGGACCGCCTCCAGGTCGTACGTTAGCGCCGACCGCTCACTCGCGATGTCGAGGATCAATGACCGGCGGTGACAGGCGGCGATCTGCTCTGCCGTGACCGTTGACAACGCGTGCATCACCACCGGCTCCAATGCCGCCGTCATCGTCGCGACCTGCTTGCGCGTCATCGGCTCCGAGTGGTGCGTCTGCCAAGAGAGCCGCGGCGCGAAATAGCGCGTACCCCAGAGTTTGGCGATGCGATAGCCACCGCACCCGTCCGGCTCGATAGTGGCGTAGGCATCGACCGTGCTCGTCCCTATGCGGAGCCGACCGTAGCCGTGATAGGACTCGTGTGCCGCCGGTCCGGTCGGAGCCAGGTAAAACTCATCGCGATACGACAACCAAATCCCCATCGGGCCAAACTTGGTGTCGAGACCCACGTCATGATCCGTGCGACAGCGATGGACGCGATGGCTCATCCCCACCCCCTCGGATTGCAGTCCCGGCACCGCGTCCGCCGCCGCCACCGTGGTTGCTCAAACGGATTGCCACACGCCTCGCACTCTGTCTCCCGCCACGGCAACAACGGTGTGACGCGCTGTACGGGCCGGAGAGGCGTTGGCGCGGTCATTGTGGCCGGGGCATCACGCTCGCCCCGTTCCGTCGCTCCTGGCCGCCGTGTGGACTGCGATTCGGCCATCTACGCGCCTCCGTCCAGGTCGCCCGGTTGCATTCCGGCGTTTTGCCAGTTGCGCCATGCGTCACAATCGGTGAACTCCTCGCGGAACATGAGCGTAGCGAACGCCAGCACCCGCTCCCAGCGCGCCCGGTCGATGACGACATGCGTCTCCGCAAGGACGGTCAGCACCGCGTCGGCTGCCTCCCGGTACATGTCGGCGGCGTCTGGCTCAAACGAACACAGCCGATCCCACGACCCTGCGGTTGCTTGACCACCATGCAACACGCACATGTGGCGATCGAGGTCGTCCCATACTGCCTTCGCGATCCGTTCTCGCAAGTTGGTCATGCTGCCGCCCTCCTGTCCCACCGGTCCGCCGCATCCGCGCTGCGGGCCGCCAGGTCACATTCGTCCGCTCGGTGGCGCAAGGTCAGCTCCTGCCGCTCCAGGTCGGCCATCTCGTCAAGCAACCCGAGATAGATCGCCATCCGGGCCCGCCGCTCCCGTTTGTGATCGTCCGCCCGTCGCCGGTAGGTTGCCGCCTGCGCCCTGAGCGATGCCGCGTCCGGTCTCATGGCCGCGACTCCCCTTCCGACGGCGGCTTGCGGGGCTCGGCAGCCTTCACCGTCCGCTCGATCGCCTTCCACTGACGCCACGTCATGCCGCTCTGCTCATCCCCGCCGTGGTGATACCAGCGTTCAAAGAGCATGCGGTCGATCATCTTGGCGATGGGCAGCGGAACCGTAAGGGTAACCATAGGCTCACGCTCCCTGCCCCCATCCGCTGGCCGCACCAGCGGCTCCAAGTCCCCCGGCCGCTCCTGCCAGACGGCATCGCTCTCGACGTAGGCGGTGCGGAGCGCGACCAGCTGCTGCCGGTGGGTGCGTCCGTCCGCAGCGATGCGGTCCGCCGTCGCCAGAATGGCCGTCACGATCGGGTCGCTCATGGCCGGCGCCAATCGGGGAACGGGGTCTCGTCGCTCCGATCCCACCAGCGATAGCGCACGCCGCGGAATCCGGGGATCGGCTCCGGGATCGTGCAGGCCACCGCGCCACCGGCTCGGCACAGCGCGAACCGCCCGCCCTGAGCCATTACCCGCGTCAACGGGGCATAGCCACGCAACTTGCCATGCGCCACGATGTAGACCCGCTCACCCGGTTTGATGTCGGGCCGGGTCGAGACCCAGAATCCGTACTCATCGCCGGTTGCCGCGTCGCCCGGTAGGTCACCTTCGCTCTGCCAGAAGCTCCACCGATCACGAGGCACCGTGACTACGACATCGCTCATCGTTGACTCCTTTTCACGGGACGAAACAACTGAGGTGGGACCTCTCCGCGACGATGTCTGCTGTAGAGCGCCCAAGGACTGAGCCCTAACTCTCTTGCCCAGTCCTTCAGGATTTGGCGTTTGCCCTCGAACTCGACGACGATGTTGCTTGTCTGATTTCGGCATTGATCTGCGGTCGACGCCCATCTGCAGTTTCCGGGCTCATAACCCCGCTCTCCGTCGATCCGATCCAGCGACATGTTCTGCGGCGGGTCACCCATATCGGCGTAGAAGTGCTCGAACGCCATCCAGCGGTCACAAACGGTAATTCCGCGCCCGCCGTATCGGGGCCACTCCGTTTTCGCAGGGTTAGTGCATCGCTGGATCATGCCCGCCCAGATACGATAGACTCGGCTGTGTGCCTTGCCATGCGTCGTGCTCGCTTTGAGGAGCCGCTCGTAACGGACGCACCCACACGACGTCGTGTGCCCGTTTCGCAGCTTCGCGCCCATCACGATCGTCCTCGTTCCACAATCGCATTGGCACGACCACATCGCCCTACCGGTGGCATTCGAGCCGACTCCGCAAAGCACGACCAATCGACCGAATCGCTGCCCGGTAATGTCAATTCTTTTTGGACTGGATTTTGTAGAATGGGGCATAGCCCTCTCCTGTCTGCTCAGGCGAGTGGTTAGGGGGTAGGACCGGTGTTCCAAGCACCGGTCCTACCCCCGAATTATACCTGACTTTCGATACTTTGGCACGGTCACGACACAATCAGCCATCACGCTTCCCCTTCGGTGACTGCGGCAAGCAAGGCGCCTACGATCGCTCGGCGCTCCGGTGATCTGACATCCGCCGCCCGGAGCCAGCCGTCTGCCTGGACACCGCCGGCGTACGACTTCCTTCCCCACTCCATGACCCAGCAATCAACGCGGCTCATCGCCCCGTTGACGATCACCTGGACTTCGACATCCGGGCAGGCGCGCTGGACTTCCCGCCCGATCCGCTCAACGTCAAACGCCATCGCCCGTCACCTCCAAATCCCCCGGTTGCAGCGCCGCGTCCGCACACCGGGCCAGTGCCTCCAACTCGTTCGCCTGGCGCATCATCTCGTCGAGGAGGTCGAGGTAGGCCAGCACCCGTTCCAACCGTTCCCGCTCCACGATCACCGCCGTCTCCGCGATCGCGTCAAGCACCGCGTCAGCCGCTTTCCCCGCCGGCACCCGCGCAATGGCGAGGGCGATCCGCTCCCGCAGGTCATCGCTCATCGGTCAACCCCATCCGCAGGCTCAGCCGGTGGTCCGACTTGCGCCACCTCGACGAGAACGAACCCCCGTCGTCTCAGGTTCCGCGCCATCTGGACATACTCAACGGGCGGCCCCGACATTGACGGCCCCTTGCCAATGGCCGACGCCATCCGCGATGCGGCCACCCAGTCATCCTCGATCGATCCAGGGACGCGCCGAAGATAGGCATCCTCGATCCGGACATCACGACTCGCTCTCATCCCCACCCCTTCGGATTGCACGCCCGGCACAGTGTCCGCCGCCGCCACCGTGGCTGCTCAAACGGGTTGTGGCAGCTCGCGCAGATCGTCTCCCGCCACGGCAGCATCCTCCCCGGCGTTGGCGTGACGCGCTCAGACGGCCTGAGACGCGCCGATTCCCCCTGCAAGGTCTCATCCCACGTTTTTGACCCGTTCGTCGCGCTGACGCCGCCTGTACGCATCCTAGGCCGCCTCCTGTGCTGCCGACCGCTGCCGAACCGCCGTCTCGATCCAGGCGAACGCCTGCCCGCTCTTGATCGTCTTCGCGTTGACGCGAATCACGAGCCACCCGAGTAGTTGCGCCTCATTAATCTTTTCCGCATCACGCATGATGTTGCC
>JADLCW010000570.1 GCA_020847015.1 Thermomicrobiales bacterium
GCTTCCGGGGCGGCGGGGAGACATGGCTGCCGCTCTACGAAGCGAAGCTGATCCACCAGTACGACCACCGCTTCGCCACCTACGAGACGGCGGGCGGCGAGCCGCGCACCCGCGACCTGACCCCCGCCGAGAAGACCGACCCGTCGGCGGCGGTTCTGCCACGATACTGGGTGGCGGAGGCGGAGGTGGCGCGGGCCGCCGGCGACGTCGGTCGCCGCTGGTTCATTGGCTTCCGCGACATCACGAACGCCACTAACGAGCGGACCGCGATCTTTTCAGTTGTGCCGTGGGCTGCGGTCAACCACAAACTCCCGCTACTTCGAGCGACTGCCCCACCGACGGGCCAAGCCGCATTGCTCGCGAACTTCAATACCCTCGTACTGGATTATGCTACCCGCCAGAAGGTCGGCGGCACGAGTCTCGGCTTCTTCATCGTCAAGCAGCTCCCGGTGCTGCCGCCGGAGACCTACACCCCGGCGCTGCTCGCCGAGATCGTGCCGCGCGTGCTGGAACTGACCTACACCGCGTGGGACATGCAACCGTTCGCCCGCGATCTCGGCTACGCCGGGCCGCCCTTCGGTTGGGACGAGGCGCGGCGGGCGCGGTTGCGCGCCGACCTGGACGGACTCTACGCCCACCTCTACCGGCTCGACCGCGCCGATTTCGCCTACATCCTGGAGCAGTTCCCCATCGTGCGGAGCAACGACGAGCGCCAGTTCGGTGAATTTCGCACCCGGCGGCTGTGCCTCGCAGCGTACGATCGCTTCGCGCCGCGCTTCGCCGCCGGCCAGTTCGCCCGCGATGGCGTGCCCGGCGGGGTCTTGGCCTCGCCCACGGCCGGGGCGGCGCTTGAGCGGCCCCGTGATGCGTTCCTGGGCGGCGCGCCGGCACACGAAGATCCATCCGTTGGCGCCTCGTGGGCGGCGTCTACCGCTCCTGCGAACGCCGGATCGGAGCCTGGCGCTCGAGCCGTGACGGGACCGGATCGCTACCGCCAGGCCGCCGTCGTGGCGCTGCTCGCCGTCTACGGTCAGGACGACCCGAACTTTGGCCGAACCAAGCTGGTGAAGGAACTCTATTTCATCCAGGATCATCTTGGGATCGATTTGAAGCTCGATTTCGTCCGTGAGGCCGCGGGTCCCCTCGACCACGCGTATTACAAAGTTGAGAATCTGGCATCGAAGAAGCGCTGGCTCGCAGTGCAGAGCCGATCCGGCGGTCTTGGTGCATTCCGTCCCGGAGCGGAGGCAGCCGCGGGCGTCCGGGTCGCGAAGGAGGCGCTCGGCGGTCGCCTCTCCGACGTCGAGACCTTGATCGCTCACTTCAAGCCGTTCGACACGCGGCGGATGGAGCAGTGGGCAACGATCCACCAGGTCTGGTCCGAGTGTCGGAGTCGCTCCCGGCCACTGACGACTACCGGCATCGTCGGCGACGTGCTCGCCTGGAAGGGCGGCAAGCATGGATTTGAGGAAACCACCGTTGCGCGGATCATCGGCGACATGGTCCGAGCGGGTTTGATCCGAATCGAACGCTCGTAGGGCGCCACCGGCGGCGTTCGCCTGCTTGCGCCCCGAGCGCTCCTGCGGAGTTGCAGTGTCATGGGAAAGGGCGCGGCATGGCCTTCGATGTGTTCGATCTGCGGGAGCGGGTGGTCGGCGAGTACCGCGACTACGTCGAGAGCTTCGTGCGCATCCTCGATCCCGACATCGACGCCTTCGTGCGCGACACCCTCGCCGCCGGCGAACTCTGGCCGGACGCCGTGCTGCAACTCAACCCCGCCTACGAAGAAGGGGGCGTGCTGCAGGAGCTGGCCAACCGGGGCGTCGTCGCCCGGGAAACGGCCCGCTTCTTCGGGGGCCACCTGCGGTTGCACCGCCACCAGCAGGAGGCGCTGGCGATCGCGCAGCGCGGCGAGCCGTGCCTCGTCAGCACGGGCACCGGCTCCGGCAAGAGCCTGACCTACCTGCTGCCCATCGTGGACCACGTGTTCCGCCACGCGCCGGCCCAGCCGGGTGTCCGGGCGATCGTCGTCTACCCGATGAACGCGCTCATCAACAGCCAGATCGAGGCGCTCCGGGAATTTCCGCGCCGGAACTGGCCCGACACCCCGCTGCGGTTCGCCAGCTACACCGGTCAGGACAAGGACGAGCAGCGGCAGGCAATCATCGACAACCCCCCGCACATTCTCCTCACCAACTACGTGATGCTGGAGTACATGCTGCTGCGCCCGTTCGAGCGGACCTTGGTCAAGCAGGCCACCGGCAACCTCCGTTTCCTGGTGCTGGACGAGTTGCACGTGTACCGCGGCCGGCAGGGAGCCGACGTGGCGATGCTGACTCGTCGGCTGCGGCAACGGGCCGGCGGGCAACCCCAGATCATTGGAACGAGCGCCACCATCGCCTCGCGCGGCGACCGCGACGAGCGGCGGGCGGCGATCGCGCAGGTCGGCTCGACCCTCTTCGGTGTGCCCATCCCGCGGGAGAACGTCGTCGACGAGACGCTGCGCCGGGTGGCCGCGACACCGGCGCCGCAGGGACGGGCCGCGCTGCGAGCCGCGGTCGAGTCGCCCCCGCCGGCGGCGCATCTCGACGCCGTGCGCGCCCATCCGCTCGCCGCATGGGTGGAGGAGACGTTCGGGTTGACCACGGAGGACGATCGGCTGGTGCGACGTCCCCCGATCTCCTTCAACGATGGGTTGCGGCGGCTGGTGGAGGAAACCGGGCTGCCGGAGGCGCTATGCGCGGAGCGCCTGCGAGCGATGCTCGACGCCGGGAACACCGTCCGCCTGCCCGACTCCGACGAGCCGCTCTTCGCGTTCCGGCTGCACCAGTTTCTCTCGTCCGGCAGCAGCGTCTACGCCACTCTGGACGCCCCCGACCGCCGCCGTCTGACGACCGAGGGGCAAGTGGTGCTGCCGGAGTCCGGGACGACCCGGCCGGGGGGCGAGAGCGGGCGGTTGCTGTACCCGCTCGCCTTCTGCCGCGACTGCGGCCAGGAGCACTATCTCGTCTCGCTCTTCGACGAGGGGGGCGATGCCCGCTTCATCGCCCGGTCGCCGTTGGTCAACGCCCCGGAGATCGACACCCCCGGCGTGTCGGGGTTCCTCGTGCTCGATCCGGTTGAGACCGGGCACGAGGACGACCCGGACGCCCGGTTGTGGGCCGGCCGCGAAGAGGAGCTTCCCGAGTTCTGGATGGAGGAGCGCAAGGCGGGGCCGAAACCCAAATCCAACTACAAGCGCTTCATCCCGCGCGAGTTGTGGGTGGGGCCGGACGGCAAACCGACCGCGCCAGCCTCAGCGGAGGCGGTGCGGGCGTGGTGGATGCCGCGTCCGCTGATGTTGTGTCTGCGCTGCCGAGCCGCCTACGATCTGCGCGACAAGAGCGATTTCCGCAAGCTCGCCACCCTCAGCCAAACCGGGCGCTCCACCGCGACCACGGTGCTGACCTACTCGACCATCGGCGCGCTGCGCGCCGCCAACCCGCAGGAGGCGCAGGCCAACAAGGTTCTCAGCTTCACCGACAACCGGCAGGACGCCTCGTTGCAGGCGGGGCACCTGAACGACTTCGCGCAGGTGACGATGATGCGCGGCGCGCTGGCCCGCGCGCTGACCGACCAGCGGGAGCTGCGGTTCTCGGAGGTGGGGTCGCGCATCCTGGCCGCGCTCGATCCCAACCCCGAGGATTTCATGCGGGAGCCAACCGCCCGCAACCCCGGCAACCAGATGGCCCGCGCCGCGCTTACCGACCTGCTGACCTACCGCGCCTTCGAGGATCTGCGGCGCGCCTGGCGGGTGGCCCAACCGAATCTCGAGCAGGCCGGTCGGCTGCGGATCACCTACCACGGTCTCGCCGAGCTGGCCGCCGAGGACCATCTGTGGGCGGACCTGCCGGCGATCGGAGAGGTCGCCGCCGACCGGCGATGCGCCGTGCTGACCGCGCTCCTCGACCACCTGCGCGGGCAACTGATCATCGACGCCGACAGTCTCAAGGCGGATCAGACCCACTCCCTGATCCAACAGGTCAACCAGTGGCTGCGCGCCCCGTGGACGATCGACCGCAGCGAGCGATTGCGGACGAGCATGGTGGCCCGGCTTCCCGGTGTGGCGCGCCAGCCGGACGACCTGTCGTCGGTGGGCATGGGCGTCAACTCGACCATCGGGCGCTACCTGCGCTTCCCCCACGCTTGGGAACTCGAAGGGCGCGGCAAGCTTTCGGCCGCCGAGTTGGACGACCTGGTGCGCGGCATCGTCCGGGCGCTCACGGGTCACCTGTTCACAGAGGTGCAGCGGAGCGGCGAACCGTTCGGTTTCCAGCTCAAGGCGGACGCCATTCGCTGGACGCTGGGGGATGGGACCGCGCCGCTCCTCGATCCGGTGCGGTCGCGCGCGGCTCACCAGCGGCGGCTGGAGATGCTCTCGCCCGAGCCGAACCCGTTCTTCGACCGGCTCTATGGGACGGCTTCCGAGCGACTGGCGGGCATCGTGGGGGCCGAACACACCGGGCAGGTGTCGAACGACGACCGCATCGACCGCGAGCGGCGCTTCCGGGAGGGAACACTGCCGGCGCTGTTTTGTTCGCCGACGATGGAGCTGGGTGTCGACATCCGGACGCTGAATGTCGTCCACATGCGCAACGTGCCGCCGACGCCGGCCAACTACGCGCAACGGAGCGGTCGGGCGGGTCGGGGCGGTCGCCCGGCGCTGGTGCTCGCCTTCGCCAGTCAGGGGAACGCCCACGACACCTATTTCTTTCGCCGCACGGAGCGCATGATCTCCGGCACGGTAGCCCCGGCGCGGATGGATCTGGGCAATCGCGAGTTGGTGCAGGCCCACTTGCAGTCGGTTTGGCTGGCAGCCACGGGCGTCTCCCTCGGGCGGGCCGCTGACGCCGTGCTCGATCTGGACGATCCCGATCGGCCGCTGCTGGAGGAGGCGCGGGCGAATCTGACCATGAACGAGATCAAGCGGGCCGAGGTGGTCGCCGCGTTCCGCGAGATCACCGCCGCCGACCCGGTCATCACCACCGCGCCGTGGTTCGATGACGCGTGGCTGCGGGAGACGGTGGACCACGCCGTCGCCGCCTTCGACCGGGCGTTCGACCGGTGGCGGGAGTTGTACCGGGCGGCGCTCCGCCAGCGCGACGAAGCGCGGCGAAAGATCGACCGGCCCCGGCTGAAGAGGCAGGAGCGGGAGCAGGCGGAGCGGATGGAGCGGGAGGCGAAGCGGGATATCGACCTGCTGCTCAACCAGGGCGACGCGACCGAGACCGATTTCTATCCGTACCGCTATCTGGCCACGGAGGGCTTCCTGCCGGGCTACAACTTCCCGCGGTTGCCGCTGCGGA
>JADLCW010000571.1 GCA_020847015.1 Thermomicrobiales bacterium
CGGTGCGATTGGCCGCCGTCGCCAAGCGTGAGTCAGCAGGTCGGCTGAATTGGCGGACATGAGCCGGAGTCCCACTCCGCGCCGCCGCACGAGCCGGCTGGCAATACCCGAAACTCCCGGACACTATCTGCCACTCCCTGAGTACGCCAAGTCGCAGGAACTGCTGTGGAAGGTCGCCGGACAGCGAGCAGAGCAGCACGCCGCCGACGGCACGATTGAAACAGTTTTCCATTAACTTCGTAACCGGCAGAGGCCCCCGGAACGACCCTCCTCGGCGTCGCGGATCGAACATCACCCGCCCAAAAGCCCCAGGGCCGCCAGGGCGTAGGCGCGGGTCGCATCCAGCACCTCATCGACACCGACCCACTCGTCCGGCACGTGGGCGAGCCGGGGGTCGCCGGGGCCATAGATGATCGTTGGAATACCGGCCGCTGCAAAGAAACGGCCATCGCTCGCCATGCTGAATCCCGTGAGCGCATCGGACAGCCCAAGATATCGGTTGGCAGCTTGCATCGCCTGCACCAGCGGCGAATCAGGGTCGCTGAGTGTCGCTCGGCGCATTTCGCCGGCCGGACGCGCGGCGGCCGCCAGCCCGGCCTCGCCCGCCACCGCGCGCCGCACGATCTCGTCCATCTCGTCCACCGCAGCTTGCGGATCTTCCCCTGGAGCGAGCCGGCGATCGACATAGATCTCGCAGCGATCCGGCACCACGTTGGCCTTGACACCGCCGGTGATCAGGTTGACCGAAGCGGATGAGTGGTGGAATTGGGGATGAGTGCGGTCGCGCAAGCGCGGCTGCAATTCTTCTTCGATCGCCACGATCGCGCGGGCCATGCCAACCAACGCATTGGCGCCTTCCCATGGCAAGGCGCCGTGGGCGGCGCGCCCGGTCACCTCGATTGCGATGGGGCAGTAGCCCTTCTCTCCGATGGCGACTCGACCCAGCGTTTGCTCGCCGACGATGACGAAATCGAGGCGCTTGCCGTCGGCCTGCAACGCCTCCAGACTCTTGACCGCGCCCGCCCCGGAAACCTCCTCATCGGCGACCTCATTGACGATCAACGTTCCCTTTGGCGGCACACCGGAGCGGGCGAGCGCGACTCCAGCCATCACCTGCGCGGTGACGCTGCCCTTGTCGTCACCGGCTCCGCGGCCGTAGACGCGACCGCCGTCGATGACGCCAGCGAAAGGCGGGAAGTTCCAGGCGCCCAGGTCGCCAGTGGGCACGACATCGACGTGGGCATTGAACGTGAGGCGCGGTCCAGAGGCGCCGAATTCAGCGATCAGATTCGGTTTGATCTCATCGTGAGGGACGACCCGGCAGGCGAAGCCAGCGCCGGTCAGCATCGTCTCGCAGAGCGCGATCGCTTGCCGCACGTCGCCAGGCGGGTTTACTGACTCCATCCGAATCAGGCTTTGCAGAAAGGCGATCGTTTCGCCGGGGTCGATGGCGTCCAGCACGCGGCGGGCGGCATCCTCGGAAAAGGGAGCGTTGGTGGCGGACATGTCCTCTCCTGCCGATGTGAAGGCAGCTCCAGCCCGGCCGTGGGCGGCGGACCAGTATACTCGGGGCAGCGGCGCCTTCGGGCAGGTCGAATTCACATGAGCGGCAAGGAGAGCGACGATGCAGGCGGCTGGCAAGCGCGTGGCGATGGTGCTCGCGAAGAACTTTGAAGACATCGAGGCGATCGACCCCAAGAACTACCTCGAAGGACTCGGCGCCGAGGTGACGGTGATCGGCATCGAGGCCGGGCGCATCGAGGGCAAAAAAGGCGGTGCGCTGGAAGCGGATGCAACCTTCGCCGAAGCTGACCCGACGGCGTTCGATCTGCTGGTCATCCCCGGCGGCGGAGCCCCGGAGAATTTGCGGATCCATCGCCCGGCGGTGGAATTCACCCGCCGTTTCGTCGATTCCGGCAAACCGGTAGGAGCCATCTGCCACGGTGCGCAATTGCTGATCTCGGCCAAGGTGCTGCCCGGGCGCACCGTCACCGCCGTCAACAAGATTGGCGACGACCTGATCAATGCTGGAGCCAGGTATATCGACGAGCCGCTGGTGATCGACGGCAATCTGATCACCTCTCGCACACCGGGTGATTTGCCAGTGTTCAATGAGGCGCTGGGCAAGGCGCTGGCGGGGGTTCCCGCCGAGGCATAGGCGGGGCGATGCGGGGTGGTTGCGAAACAAACCGCGGAGGGACGCGCGTGGGCGTGGCGACAGCGAGCGAAACGGATGCGGTGGCGCGGCTGCGCGCGGCCACGGCCTTCGTCTTTGACATGGACGGGGTGCTGTATCGCGGCAGTCTACCGCTACCGGGAGTCGCTGAATTATTGGATGCTCTCGCGCTCCGCGGACGCGGGGTGATGCTGGCGACCAACAATTCCACCGCCACTGCCGCCAGTTACGTCGCCAAGCTGGCAAAGATGGGCATCGTGGTGGCGGAAGATGCGATCCTCACTTCGGCGCTGGCTACCCGCGACTATCTGCGGCAAACGCTGCCGGCCGGCAGCGGGGTATTCGTTGTCGGCTCGCCGGCGTTGCGCGAGCAATTGTTCACTGATTCCGATTTTTACCCGGTGCAGTATGGAGAAGAGCAGCCGGCGGCCGTCGTCGTCGGGATGGACACCGGGTTTGACTACGCCAAGTTGTCGGCTGCGATGGTGGCAATTCGAGGTGGGGCGCGCTTCATTGCCACCAACACCGACGCCACGCTGCCGATCGAAACCGGGTTCGTGCCGGGCGCCGGCAGCATCGTCGCGGCAGTGGCGACCGCCTCCGGCCGGGACCCGCTGGTGATCGGCAAGCCGGAGACGCCGATGCTGGAGATGGCGCTGGCGCGACTGAGAGCCTCGCCCGCTCAAGCGGTGATGATCGGCGACCGCCTCGAAACCGACATCCTCGCCGGAGCCAGAGCCGGAATGACCACCGTGCTGGTGCTGACCGGGGCCTCCACCCGGGACGAGATCGCGAGCGCCCCGGCGCGCCCCGATCTCGTCGCCAACGACTTGCCGGCGCTGACATCCGCATTGATCGGCGGCTGAGCGAGGAGTAGGTGAATGTGGGCGAGATTCTGACTCCGACCGCCGCGACAGTGCTGGCGCGACTCTATGCCGAGGATGCCAGACAGCGTGCCGACGAATTGCCGATCATGCAGCGGACGCGCAATATCGAACATGAATCCGGTCGGTTTCTGGCGCTCTCAGTGGTGGCGACCGGAGCGCGGGAGATCGTGGAGATGGGGTCGTCAAATGGCGTCTCCACCATCTGGCTCGCCAGTGGCGCGCTGCTGACCGGCGGCCGTGTGACCGGATCCGAACTGAACCCGGAGCGCGCGGCAGCGGCAAATGCGAATCTAGCCGAAGCGGGCCTGGGACAGATCGCGCACGTTCGGACCGGGGACGCGCGCGATCGTCACGGAACTGGGCCGCCCCATCGACTTGCTGTTCATCGACGCCGAGAAGGATGACTACCCCGCCCACCTATTGGCGGCGATCGGATTGGTGCGCCCGGGCGGGCTGATTCTCGCCGACAACGTGGTGTCGCACGATCTGTCGAATTATCAGAATTTGGTGCTGGGGCGCGGCGATTTGGCGACGGTGACGCTGCCGATCGGGCGGGGTCTGGAGTACACGATCAGGCTGACCTGACATTGCCGTGGTGCGGCGGACATGGTATCTTCTGTTACGCCCGAGGAAGCGGGGCATGCTTGCCGACCTAGCTCAGCTGGTAGAGCAGCTGTTTCGTAAACAGCAGGTCGCGGGTTCGAGTCCCGCGGTCGGCTCCGGGGC
>JADLCW010000572.1 GCA_020847015.1 Thermomicrobiales bacterium
GCCCGATCTCACCGGCATCGCCGAGGAGGCGGAGCGACTGCTGGACGCGCTGGCGGTCGCGCGCAACGTCTCTCGCGCCGAGATCGTCGCCCACCTCGCCGCGCGGGAGCGCGCCCGCCGCGCGGACGCCGAACTCGACGCCGCGGCGGCCGCGATCGCACCTGATTTCAAAGCCGCGATCGATCGCCACTGGGAAACGATGGAGGCGGCGATGCGCTACCTCGAAGGCCGGTGAGATACCCCACAGCAGACGATATCATCACGTTCCACGGATACATCATGCGGCGCTGGGGTCTTGCTCCGGCGCCGCTTCGCAATCGCGATGCGCTCGAATCAGCGGTAGCCCGACCGCAGACCGCCGCCTACTACGAAGGAGCCGATCTCATCGAGCAAGCTGCCATCCTGACTGTCGCCATCTCGCAGGCGCAAGCCTTTCTCGACGGCAACAAGCGGACAGCGGTCCAGACATTGGCCGCGTTCCTCGGAGCCAATGGACAGCTCTTCGCAGGCGACTCGCTGGAGTTGGCCAAGCGACTGGAAGCAGTCGCCGCACAGACGAACGACCGCGCCGCGGCAACCGCCGCCTTCGCCGCCTGGGTGCGCGACCGCGTCGTCGCCGATTGACGAATACGTTGCTGCTGCCGGGCAACCCCTCGCCTCAGCCGACGGCTCCGGTGTCCGTCCCGACCGGGTAATCCACGCCCTCCGACGGGTCGTGTCCCTCGGAGCCGGGGTAGACCATGCCCTCGTGCAGGAAGGAGCGCACCGGGGTGCCCAGCGGCGCCCACTCATAAAGAAAGGCGGCCACTTCCAGCGGCAGGTTGATGCAGCCGTGGCTCATCACCGCGCCGAAGTTGTTGTGCCAGTACGCGCCGTGCAGCGCCTCTGCTTCCAGGTTGACGTACATCACGTTCGGCACGTCGGGCACGCCGTAGGGAATGCTGCCGGCCGGCGGTCCGCCGTGGTCGCCCGCCACCCACACCACTTTACCATTCGGATCGGTCGCGCCGCGCATGTCCTCCAGCCGGGTTTTGTAGCGGATGCGGAACTCGCCGGTTTCCGTTTTGTTCGGCCACAATCCGGTGCTGCAAAACGTCTCCAGCACCAGCTTGTCGCCGGCGTAGGCGCGCACGGTCTGCTCGGAGATGTCGACATCGATGCGCTTGCGACCCGACCCGGCCGGATCGGCGCCGGTCGGCAGCGGGTTGGGCACGACGAGGAACGAGTCCTCGTTGTCGGTCGGCAGATCGCCCTGCGAGACCGGGGCAACGCTTACCCCCAGCCGCGCCGCCAACTCCTTGCCCAGCGGGGCCAATCGCGGCCCATCGGAGTCGTCCAGCAGCAGCCCGCCTTCGAACCACTGCGCCGGCTGGCCGCGCTCGGTCAGCAGCGGTGTCAGCGGCAATCCAAGGTAAAAGCGACCTTCGTGTGTGGCGTACCACTCGCTGAAACGGGTGTCGATCTCCACCCCGGCCGGTTCGCCGTAGCCGACCGCGCCGGAGAGCAGTTCGCCGGCGGGAAGCGCCCAGTCGCGGGCGCGGGGGTTGCCGCCGCCGCCCATGCGCCGTCCGTCATTGCGGAATCCGCCATTCATCCCGCCCAGTAGCGTGCGCCCCGCTGGCATGAAGCGCACGAACGGCTCCAACGTCCACAACAACTCGGGCAGGAACTGAATGACCCCATACTCCATCGCCTGCCCGTAGACGCCATCGGCGGTTTCGAACGGTTCGGAGATCGGGTTGCCGAACAGCGCGGCGCGCCCGGTGGCCCGCCAGTAGTCGAGCAACACGCCCGACATGGTGTGACCGGTCTCCTCGACGTAGACGATGCGGCTCGATTCCCCGATGGACGCCACGCGCGCGGATGTCTCCGGGTCGACGATGGCGATCTCCTGCGCCGCAGCCGGCGGCGCGAAGCGGCGACCCGGCAGCAACGACGCCGCCAACGCCCCGCCGCCGAGGAGAGCCGAGAAACGCCGGCGACTGAGCCGCTGCTGGCTCAGGCGCGCCCCGTGTTCGTTCATTGGTGCGTCCGTTCCCCTGGGTCGCCCCTGCATCCGCGCCCCAATCGCGAACCGGAGACGACCACCCCAGCCGATCATAACATCCTTCTTCTGGCGGGCTGACCGGGCGGGAACGGGCGGGGACGCGGGCGCTACCCGGCCGGCGGCCGCGCGGCGCGCCGCGGCCGGTCCGCGTGTTGACGCGCCCACCGCAGCGCGTATCCTCCCGTCCATTGAATCGAGTGCAACGGCGTAAAAGGAACGAGCCATGACCGAGACAGCGCGCGGGGCGGTGTTGCAGGCCTTTCACGAACCGGTCGCCATCGCAGCGGCCCCGATTCCGGAGCCGGAACCGGGCGCGCTGATCGCCCGCATCGAGCTGGCCGGCATCTGCGGCACCGACATTCACCTCAGCCACGGCCATCTGCCCATTCCGCTGCCGGTCGTGCTCGGGCACGAGGCGGTCGGTCGCGTCGCCCGCCTCGGTCCTGGCGTGGAGCGCGATTTCACCGGGCAGCCGCTGCGCGTCGGCGACGCCATCACCTGGACCTCCAGCATCCCCTGCGGGCGCTGCCACTGGTGCGTCGTCGAAGGCGAGCGCACGCTGTGCGAGCAGCGCCGCGTCTACGGCATCAACCAGCGCTTCGATGTCTTTCCCCGCCTCTCCGGCGGCTGGGCCGAGGCGATCTATCTGCAACCCGGTTCGGCCGTCTTCAAGCTGCCGGCAGGCGTCACCCCCGAGCAGGTCATCGCCCTCGGCTGCGCCGGTCCCACGGCCTATCATGGGGTGGTGGACATTACCGGCGTCACGCCCGGGCGCACCGTCGTCGTGCAGGGCAGCGGCCCGGTGGGGTTGGCGGCGGCGATGTACGCCCATCTGAGCGGGGCGGCCAAGGTGATCGTCGTCGGCGGTCCGGCGGCGCGGCTCGAGCTGGCCCGCCAGATCGGGGTCGGCGACGTCCATCTGGATATTTTCACGACCACGCCGGAGGCGCGGCTGGCGCGGGTGCTGGCCGAGACCCCGGGCGGGCGGGGCGCCGATGTGGTGCTGGAATGCGCCGGCGTGCCGGCCGCCGTCGCCGAGGGCATCGCCTTCGCCCGCCGCAACGGGACGATGCTGGTGCTGGGGCAATACACCGATCGCGGCGCGACGCCGATCAATCCGCATCTGATTACGAAGAAGCAACTGACGCTGCACGGCTCGTGGGCCTTTGGCGAGCGCCACTATCTGGGGCATCTGAACGCGCTGCCGGCGATGGCGGCGCGCTTCGATCTGGCGCGGCTGATCGTGCGCTACCCGCTGGCGCAGGTCAACCAGGCGATGACCGACATGGCTGGCGGCGAGGTGATGAAACCGGTGTTGACCATGACCTGAGACGACGACGAGCAACCGGGAAGCCGTCACGCATCGCCAGTCGCCGGCCGCGCAGCGCGACGGCTCGACTAGGCGGGAGGTTCCATGACCGCGCGAACCATCGATCTCAACAGCGATCTGGGCGAGGCGCACGGCGCGCACCGTATCGGCTACGACGAGGAGTTGTTCGAGCTGCTCTCCAGCGCCAATGTCGCCTGCGGGTTCCATGGAGGCGACCCGCGGGTGATGGAGCGCACGGTTCAGACCTGCGCGGCGAACGGGGTCGCCGTGGGGGCGCACCCCGGGTTTCCCGATCTGGTCGGGTTCGGCCGGCGGCTCATGCAGGTCACCCCCGATGAGGCGCGCACCGACGTGCTGTACCAGATCGGCGCGCTGGACGCCTTCTGCCGCGCCGCCGGCCTCACCATGCAGCACGTCAAGGCGCACGGCGCGCTCTACAACGCCGCCGTGAAAACCCGCGCCCTGGCCGACGCCATCGCCGCCGCCGTCGTCGCCTACGATCCGGGTTTGGTCATGCTGGCCCAGCCGGGCACGGAGCTTGCCACCGCCGCCGAGGCCGCCGGGTTGCGGCTGGCGCGGGAGGGATTCATCGACCGCGCCTACAACGCCGACGGCACGCTGGTGGCCCGCTCGCAACCCGGCGCGGTGATCGTCGACCCCGGAGAGGCGGCCGAGCGGGCGCTGCGGCTGGTGCTGGACGGACGATTGCGCGCCATCGACGGGACCGATCTGCCCCTGGAGATCGACTCGCTGTGCACCCATAGCGACACCCCCGGCGCGGTGGCCATCCTCTCCCGGGTGCGGCGGGAGCTGGAGGCGGTCGGCATCGCCATTCGCGCCTTCGGTCGCTCGTGAGCGGCGATCCAGCCCCGCCGCGCATCACGCTGCTGGCCGAATCGGCGCTGCTGGCGACGCTGGGCGATGTCATCGACCCGGCGCTCAATGCCCGCGCGCTGACGCTGGCCGCCGCCATCGACGCGGCGGCGCTGCCTGGCGTGCAGGATGTCGTGCCGTCCTACACCACGGTGTTGGTCTGCTTCGATCCGGCGGCGGCCGAGGGGGCGGCGCTGGCCCGGCGGATTTCCCAGTTGGCGGAAACGCTGCCCGCTGCGCCGGAGCTGCCCGCCCGCGAGCGGGTGATCCCCGTGCGCTACGGCGGCGCGGCCGGTCCCGATTTGCCGGAGGTGGCCGCCCACACCGGGTTGACTCCGGACGAGGTTATCGCGCGCCATGCGGCGGCGCACTACCGGGTGGCGTGCATGGGTTTTTGCCCCGGCTTCGCGTTCCTGCTGGGGTTGCCGCCGGAGTTGGCGACCCCGCGGCGGGCGACGCCGCGCACCCGGGTGCCGATCGGTTCGGTGGCTATCGGCGGGGCGCAAACCGGCGTCTACCCGCTGGAGACGCCGGGCGGCTGGAACGCGATCGGTGTCACCGATCTGGCATTGTTCGATCTGAGCCGCCCGGACCCGTTTTATCTGCGCCCCGGCGACGCCGTTCGGTTCGTGGCAGTGACGGGCGAGTCGGACGCGCGCGGCGATGCGCCCGATCTGGCCGGTGCCGGGCGCGCGGGGTCGTCCGGCCAACCTGAATCCGCGTCCGCCTTCGGGGCGGCAACCGCCGCGGCGGATGCCGGGCGCGCCATCGCGCTGATCGAGGGCGGCGCGCAGACCACCGTGCAGGATCTCGGGCGACCCGGCTCGATGCGCTTCGGAGTCACCCCGGGCGGCGCGCTCGACCGCCGCGCCCATGTGCTGGGCAATCGGCTGCTGGGCAACGATCCCGCCGCCGCCGCGCTGGAGATCGCCTTGCTCGGTCCCCGGCTGCGCTTCGCCTGCGACGCGCTCTTCGCCGTCACCGGGGCCGATCTCGGTCCCACCCGCAATGGCGAACCGGTGCCGATGTGGGAACCGGTGCGGGCGCGACCGGGTGATGAGCTGGCCTTCACGCATCCAGCGCGACCCGGGCAGGGGGTGCGCGCCTATGTCTGTTTCGACGGCGGGGTGGCCGTGACTCCAGTGTTAGGCAGCCGGGCCACCGATCTCTTCGGTCGGCTCGGCGGGGTGGATGGTCGCGCGCTGCGGGCCGGCGATCGCCTGCCGCTCGGACCCGCCGCCGATCCAGAGCGCATTTTGCGCCGCCGGTTGACCGCGCCGCCGCCGACGCTGCTGGGCGAAGAGCCGGTTCGCCTCACCCTCGGCCCGCAAGACGACCGCTTCACCGAGGAGGCCATCGCCACCTTGCTCGGGGAAGGCTACACGGTCAGCGCGCGCTCCGACCGCATGGGGTTGCGTCTCTCCGGACCGCCGCTGGCGCAGCGCCCCGGTCCGGATCCGATTTCCGAAGGCATCGCCGCCGGCGCGATTCAGGTTCCGGGCGACGGCCAACCCATCGCCTTGCTGCCGGCGCGGCAAACCGTCGGCGGCTATCCCAAGATCGCGACCATCGTCGGGGCGGATTTGGATCGGCTGGGGCAAGCCGCCCCGGGCGACGCCGTACGCTTCATGGCAGTCACCCCGGCCGAAGCGCGGACGCGGACATTGGCGGCGCGGGCGGCGCTCGGCGATGGGGCCGTGACGACGCGCCCGCCAGCGACACCCGGTTGGCGACCGGATGCGGCCGCCGTAGCGCGACTGCCGCGCGATCTGTGGACTCCGGAGGCCGTGGAGCGGATCGTCAGCGCGTTGCGGCAGGCGGGCGTCACCCGCTTCCGGCTGCAGCTCGCGGAGCCGCCGCTGACGCTCGAGTACGAGCGCGCC
>JADLCW010000573.1 GCA_020847015.1 Thermomicrobiales bacterium
AGCGGATGGCGCGCCGCCCAGACCGACCCGAACCCCCCGTTCGGGGGTGCAACGTCGGGCAGTGCGAGATCTATCGGGAGACCGCGTCATCAGGCCATGGGCCGCGACCGCACTGCCGCTGGCGGCGGCAGCGATCGACCGTCGCAGGCAACGGGTCAGTGGTGCGTCCTTCTCAATCTGGTCTACGCGTCGCGCGCGCTCTCAGGCGAGGAGTTTCGAGGAGGACTGCGCGCGCAAAAGCCGGCCTCGGATGAGCAGATCGTCGGCACGCGCAAGGGGCGCGAGGCGGGGATTGGCGTGGCGACGCGGCGGCGCCAACACGCCATCAGCCAGTAGACCATTTCCTGTTGGATGCGGGTCTTCAGCGGAGAGAGGTCAACCAGACCCGGCGGCCTACAACCCTTACAGCGGAGAGGGTGCGCCGGACGCGTCTGGCGGCCAATCGCCCCCACGACAACCGGGGGCTGCAAGCGCTCCCCGAAAAACCCGATGACGCCCACCGTCCGAAGTTCGGCGACGGGCGCATGCGGGGGATCGTTCGGGGACGTCCCGCGTCGGCACTATTGCATCCGGAGTTCGTGTGAGACTATCGACCGGGGTGCGCCGGCAGCGGGAAAGCCAAACCTGACCGGGAAGCGAATGGATCGAGGCGAACTCCGCGCGATCGGGCCGGGAGCGGCGCGGGAACGCGATCTGGATCTCCTGCTTCTGGCGGACGAGTCGGCCGCGCAAGTGGCGTCCTGTCTGCTCCTTGGTGACTTGCCCATGCTGGAGGACGCCACGGGCGGCGCGCTCGGGTTGACACTGGCGCTCTACGACGGATCGGAAGCGGAACTGAAGGCGGCCGCGGCGCGACCCAATCGCCAGGGGCAGGGCATCGGCAAGCGCACGATCGCGCTCGTGCTCGCCCGGCTGCGCGTTCAGGACATCCGTCGGGTCACGGTGGCGACCGGCAACTCCGGGTTTGCCCCGCTGGCGCTCTATCAGAAATGCGGCCTTCGTCTGGCTCGGATCGAGCGCGACTTCTTCAGCCCGGAGCGCGGCTATCCGGAGGGGATGGAGGAAAACGGCATCCTGCTGCGAGGTCGGGTGTGGCTGGATCGAGCATTGTGAGCGCGGCTACCCCTTGGGGCGCAGCGCCTGAGCCAACCCGTCGCCGATCAGCCCCAGCGCCGTGCCGGTGATCATCACGGCGATGCCCGGCCAGGTCATCAACCGCCAGTCGCGCAAGAAGAAATCGCGCGCCTCGGCCACCATCAACCCCCATTCCGGCGTCGGCGGCTGCGCGCCCAGTCCCAGAAACGACAAAGACGAAGCGAGCAGGATGTTCAGCACCATGTCGGCCATGGCGAACACCAGCGCGGTGGTGGCGACATTGGGGAGCACGTGGCGCAGCATAATCCGCCCGGCTCCCATCCCGGTGACCCGGGCCGCCTCGACATATTCCAGGCGTCGCGCGACGAGGGTTTCGCCGCGCACGATGCGCGCATAGGTGACCCATCCGACCAGACAGATCGCGTAGAGGATATTGATCGTGCCCGGCCCCAGAATGGCGACGATGGCGATCACCAGCACCAGATAGGGCATGGTCAGGGTGACATCCACGATGCGCATGATCAACGCATCGACCCAGCCGCCGGCGTACCCGGCGAGCAACCCCAGCAACCCGCCGACGATGACGGTGATCGCCGTGGCGATGCCGGCCACGGCGAGATCGATCCGCCCGCCGTAGGCGATGCGGGTCAGTGTGTCGCGGCCGAAATTGTCGGTGCCGAGCGGATGCGCCCAGCTCGGTCCGAGAAAGGTGCCAGCGGCGAAATCGGGTTGTCGCGGGTCGTGCGGGCTGACCATCGGGTAGACGACCACGAACACCACGATCAGCCCGAACAGCGCCACGCCGGATGTCAGCAGCGGGTTGTGATGCGTGGGACGCCGCCGATTGCTCGTCGTGCGGGCTGTCCCGATCGTGGTCGCCGACGCGGTTTCGCCGATCGCGGTCATCGCGCCTCCCCGCTCATTCGTAGCTGACCCGCGGGTCGAGCGCGGCGTAGCTCAGATCGGTCAGCAGATTGATCGCCAGCACCAGCACGCCGAAGGCGAGGGTGACTCCCTGAATGATCGGGTAGTCGCGGTCGAAGATGGCTTTCACGATCAACTGGCCCAGACCGGGAATGGAAAAAATCGTTTCGATGATGGTCGCGCCACCCACCAGGAAGGCGAAGTTGACGGCCAGAATGGTGACGGTCGACAGCAGTGAATTGCGCAGGATATGCCCGATGAACACCTGCCGCCCCTGTAGCCCCTTGGCCCGCGCCGTACGCACATAGTCGGCCGACAGCGTCTCCAGCGTGGCGTTGCGCAGCGAGCGAATCAGCACCGAGGAGACCGCCAGCGCCAGCGACAACGCCGGCAGAAACAGCGAGCGGAGATGATCCGGGAAGGTGTCGCCGTAGCCGGCGACGGGAACGATTTTGTGTTTCACGGCCAGGAACTGGAGCAGCATCATGCCGACCCAATAGGTCGGCATGGCCAGCGCCAGCAGGGTGTAGGCGCGCACCGCCTGATCCGGCCAGCGCCCCTTGTTGAAGGCCGCCCATGCCGAGAGCGGCACGCTGAGCGTCGTCGCCAGCAGCATGGCGAAGGCGGCCAGAAAGAGCGTCGGCGGCAGCCGCTCGCGAATGACCTCGGCGACTGGATCGCCACGGCGCACGGATTCACCGAGATCGCCCCGCGCGGCATTGCGCAGGAAGATGCCATATTGCACCCAGAGCGGTTGGTCCAGCCCAAGCTCCGCCCGCACCTTCGCCACGTTTTCCGGCGTCGCCCGGTTGCCGAGCATCACCGCCGCCGGATCGCCGGGAACGAGGCGGACGAGGATGAACACGAACAGCGTGATGAGCAGCAGCACCGGGATCATCTGGATGAGCCGGCGCACGATGTAACCGATCATGGGTGAGGCGCCGCCTGACGGAGGCCATGCCATGCATTGGCGCCCCCGTCAGTCTGGCTAGGCGTCGGCCCTCCAGGTTTCCCAGAGCCGGTAGTTTCCGGTCGGCAGAATGTGGAAATTCTGGATAACGGCCTGCGTGGCGGTGCGCCCGGTCGGATAAAACAGGTACAGCGAAGGGGCGTCTTCGGCCACGAGTCGCTGGATCTGGCTGTACAGCGCGAGGCGCCGATCGGGATCGAGTGTCGTGCGTGCTTCGATAACCAGCTTGTCGACCTCCTCGTTCTTGTAGCCGGTCCACACTGAATCGACGCCGCCGTCGCTCTGCACGGCGACGGTGGTCAGTTCGTCGGGATCGATGATGTCGCTGGTGTAGTACTGCGCGGCGATCTGATAGTCCATCGAGTTGCGG
>JADLCW010000574.1 GCA_020847015.1 Thermomicrobiales bacterium
GCGACGAACCACGGCGCCGGCACGAATCGGTGGATCACGTGGACCCCACGGATGCCGGACTGATGGATCCTCCGGGCGGGACGGATGTCCCCGGCACCGGCATCATGGGTGATGAAACGGTGGTGCGCGACCGCGAGGGAGTCGACGTCCCCGGCATCTATCCGGGGCCGGCGGCGCACACCGGCGGTCACGCCCACCCCGGTCCCACGCCGGCCATCATCGAGGATGAGATCGAGGACGAGCGCCCGTTCGACTGAACGAGGCCGCGGCGGCTACACCACGAACACCACGCCGCACTGATTGTCGACCACGGACAGATCGCCGGCAACGGTGAAGTTGGAGGCGATCAGCCCGCTCGCTCCGGCGAACTGGCCCTCTCCGCCATCCACCCGCCAGGCAACCACTCCATGCTTGAGACGCGGATCGACCGCCGGGCCAAGGTAGCCCTGCCCCACGGTCGAGAACCGCAGCGTGTTGCCGGCCCCGAATGCGATCGACCCCGACTCCAGAAAACAGGTCTCACCGGTGAAGACGACTTCAGATTCGAACGTCGCCTCGCCGCCCCCAACCGGCTGATAGTCGCCGGTCAGCCCTTCGGGCGAGACGACGGAGGTGATGGCGGCGCTCGGAGCCGTGGTTGCGGCGCGCAAGACCGACCCATTGGGGCCGACCGCTTCAGCACGACCGGTAAAGCGCAGGGCGAACACAATTTGGCGCATGACGCCCTCCTCATGGATCGCCGGCAGCATCGCTGGTCGGCGCTCTCGTGCGATTCGCGCTCAACTCCGGGCGGTTTTTGGGGTGTGGACTGGAGGCCTGCGTCGGACGGTGGACCGGGTCAGCACCGCTCGGAACGCCGTCACGACATCCGCGAATCGCCTGACTCGAGGCGTCTCATTCGCACGCCGCGCCAGGGCAATCTGGCGCTCGCGCTCGACCGTTTTCCAAAAATCGCTCATCTGGGCGCGATGAACGGCATATCCGGTGATGGGATTGGGCGTCACGATCGCCTCCTGTTCAGGACGCCCCAACACGTTCTCGCGGTTCGCGGGGCGATCCGGTGGCCAGCATGCGCGTCGGAGGCCAGGCGCGCATCGGAGAGTCTACGTACTCGTCCGGCCGACGAAATCACGCCATCCGCGGCGTTGCCGCGGCCAAAGACGACCAGCGGGTCAGGCCAGGCCCTCGCGCCCGGCGATCGCGGCGGCTTCGGTCCGGTTGGCGGCGCCAAGTTTGGTCAGGAGATGGGCGACGTGGGCTTCGGCCGTACGATGGGTGATGAACAACGCCTTGGCAATTTCCCGATTGGTCTTGCCAACCGCCAGCAGCCGCAGCACGTCTGTTTCACGCGGCGTAAGCCCGTATCGGCTGGCAGCGCGGGACGCCCGCCGCGGGATTTCGGCCATGCGCCGCCGCACGATCTCGACATCCGCGAGCGCGTCCTCCAGCGACAGCGCCCGACCCGCTTCCTGCGCCGCGGCGAAGCGCGCGGACCCCATCGCGAACCACGCCGGCTCCAGCAGGCGATCGAAAACCGCCGCCAGGCTCGGTCGCAACGGCACGCGCTCGGCCGCGAACCGTTCCGCGGCCGCCCCGAACAACCGGGCGGCGCGCTCGGTCTCGCCCGCCGCCGCCGCCAATCCGGCGAATCCGGCAAGCACCCAGCCGAGATCCCAACCCGACCCGAGTTCCAGATGGAGCGCCAGCGCTTCCGCATCGGTCGCCGCGCGAATGTGTTCGCCCCGGATCAGGGCGAGACAGGCGGCCTTGTCCAACGATACGCCGATGACGTGCGCGTCGCCGGCTTCCCGCTGACAGGCGAGCCCCGCTTCGAAGAGCGCGCCCGCGCCCGCGCAACCCCCTCGCGCGCAGGCCGCACCCCCCCGGTCATCGAGCGCCTGACCCACTCCGGCGGCGGCCCCGGCGGCTTCCAATGCCGCCCGGGCCGCGTCGAGCAGCCGTTCCGCGTCATCGAAATCGCCGCGGTTGATGGTGATGCCGCCCAATGCGCGCCGCGCGGACGCGACTCCCGCCGCGTCGTCGAGCATCCGGTAGGCGGCGAGCGCCTGTTCGCCGAGCGCGTGCGCTGCGGCACGCTCGGTCAACTGCTCCGCGGCCAAGCTGCCAACAACCAGCGCGCGGGCGCGCATCGCGGTCAGACCCGGATCGGCGGGCATCGCCAGCGCGGCGTCTCGTTCGGGCCATCCCTCGGGCATCTGTCCTCGCCGCAGCCGCAATCCCCCCAGCGCCGCAACCAACCGGAGCGCCTCCTCCGCCCGACCCCGATCGCGGAACCGGATGTACGCGGCGCGGAGATTCGGGCGCTCCGCATCGAGGCGAGCAAGCCACCATCGCTGGTCGGGACCGGCCAGCTCCCGCGCGAACGTCTCGGCAAGCGCCAGGAAGTGAGCGGCATGCGCATCCAGCGCGGCGTCCGCCTCGCCGCGCGCGGCGAGTTGCTCTCGCCCAAACTCGCGCACCGTCTCCAGCATCGCCAGTCGCGGCCCGGCGTCTCCGCCGTCGTCGATCCGCCGCAGCAGACTGCCGTCGATCAACGCTTCGACGTGGAGGGCGAATGACGCCGATTCGGCGGCCCCGACGGTCGCCTCGGCGTCGCCGAGCGTGAAACCGCCGACAAAAACCGACAACCCGCGAAAAATGCGGGCCGCCTCGTCGGCGAGCAGATCGCAACTCCAGGCGATGGCGTCGCGCATGGTCTGGTGGCGCTCGGGGCGATCGCGCCGCCCGTCGGTCAGGAGCGGCAGCCGCCGGCCCAGCCGCGTCAGCAGCGCCGCCGGGGGGAAGAGGCGAACGCGCGCGGCCGCCAACTCGATCGCCAACGGCAACCCATCCAACCGGGCGCAAATCGCCGCGATCGCCGGGGCGTTCTCGTCGGTCAGCGCAAACTTCGGATCGACGGAGCGCGCCCGCCCGACGAAGAGGCGCACCGCCGGGGAGTTGGTCGTCCGGTCCACCGCGCGACCCAGCGCCGGGGCGGGCCACGCCAGCGGCGTGCCCGGAAACTCACGCTCGCCGCCCACCCGCAAGGCGGCGCGCGAGGTGACCAGCACCGTGAGCTGGGGACAGACGGCAAGCACATCGGCCACGAACGGCGCGGCGGCGACGATGTGTTCGAAGTTGTCCAGCACCAGCAGCAGATCGCCAGGGCGGATCGCCGCCGCA
>JADLCW010000575.1 GCA_020847015.1 Thermomicrobiales bacterium
GCTGCGGGTGGCGCTGGCGGATGCTTCGCCGGTAGTGCGCCAACTGGCCGTCGCCGCGCTGTGGGAGGACGAGCGAGACGATCTGCCCGACCTGCTGCGCGGCGTGCTGGCGACCGACCGATCGCAAGACGTGCGAGCCGAGGCAGCGCGCGTACTGGGCCGGTTCGCCATCCTGGCCGCAGCCGGTGAACGCGAGGAGGCATTGGCTGAGGACATTCGCGAGGACCTCGCGGCCGTCGTCGGTGATGCCGCTCAGCCCTATACCGTGCGTCGCCGCGCGCTGGAATCGCTGGGCGTCTTCGGACAGCAGCCCGCGATCCGCCAACTGATTCGCGATGCCTACGAATCGGGCGACCAGGGCATGCAGGCCAGCGCACTCTACGCCATGGGCGAGAGTCTGGACGCCGCCTGGCTACCCACGCTGCTCGAAGAGTTGGCTAGCGAGGAAGCCGAGTTGCGCTTCGAAGCCGCCCGCGCCTGCGGCGCGCTCGGCAAGGAGACGCCGGTGGCGGAGCTTGCCGAATGCGCGGCCGATGAGGATCCGGAGGTGCGCCAGGCGGCGATCGCGGCGCTCGGTCAGATCGGCGGGCGCGGCGCCATTCGCGTGCTGCGGGCGTTGGCCGAGCAGGCCGAGCAGTCTGACGAGACAGAACGCACGGACGAGATGGACGGCGCGGACGAGGCGGACCGGGCAGCGATCGCGGCCGCGTTGGAAGAAGCGGCTTCCATTGAGGATCCGTTCGGAGCAGGAGGAGCATGAGCGTCGCTCTGGAACACCCGGCGATCGCAACTGATTCGGATGCGGCGCGCTGGGATGCCGATGTCTTGCGCTTCGGCGGCCATTTCTTGCAGTCGTGGCGCTGGGGCGAATTCAAAACCCGCCATGGTTGGGACGTCGTGCGGGTGCGGACGGAGGGTTCGCAGGGTGTCGGCATGGCGCAGATCTTGTTCAAGCGGCGCGGCCCGCTCGGTCTTGCCTACGTGCCGCGCGGCCCCGTGCTCTCGGCCGACGAGCCGGCGCTGCTGGCCGAATTGATGGCGGAGATCGACCGTGCTTGTCGTCGCCGCCGCGCTATCTCGATCGTGCTCGAGCCAAACCGGGCGTTGCCCATGGGCGGAATCGGCGCCGTGGCCGGCCTGATGCGCGGCCCCGCGCATATCCAGCCGGCGCGCACGGTGAAGGTTCCCCTGTTGGCCGATGAACCACTGCTGATGCAGATGCACCAGAAAACACGCTACAACGTTCGGCTGGCGCACCGAAAGGGCGTCATTGCGGGGGTGGAGGCGCCGTCGGAGGAAACGTTTGCCGCTTTCTTCAGCCTGATGCAGGACACGTCTCAGCGCAATGAATTTGGCATCCATGCGGATGACTATTACCGGGATGCGCTGACCATTTTTGGCAGTGACATCGGGTTGTTGATGGCCCGCGACGCGGCAGGGACGCCGGTCGCCACCGCGATTGTTGCGCGCTTTGGGCCAGAGGCAATTTACCTCTACGGGGCCTCGTCCACCCTGCATCGTTCGCTGGGAGCGGGCTTCGCTCTCCAATACCGGGCGATGCGCTGGGCGCGCGACCGTGGCGCGGAAGCCTACGATCTGTGGGGCATCCCGGCCAAAACACCGGAATCGACGCGACTGGAGAGCGGCGACGGGGTTGCCGGCACCCGCGGCGACGACTGGCGCGGGCTATATGAATTCAAAGTTCGCTTCGGCGGGCGGATCATCACCTATCCGCCGACGCTGGAGCGTGGCTATCTGCCGCTGCTGCCAACGCTGGCGCGGCGCGTCTACGGCGTTCAGGGGTAGGGGAATGGCGACCGCGCTGGCGACGACGGCAGAGTTGCTGGCGGCGGGAACCCCGGGCGCTCGTCTGGTTGGCGATCCAGCCACGCCGGTCGCCGGGCTCGCGTACGACTCGCGACTGGTCGAGCCGGAGTTCTGTTTCGCGGCGCTGGTCGGAGCCGACGCCGACGGACATGCTTTCGCGCCGCAGGCCGTCGCCCGTGGCGCAACCCTGATCCTGACCGAGCGGGAGTTGCCGCTTGACGTCGCCCAGCTCGTCGTCACCGATAGCCGCGCCGCACTGGCTCACGTGGCCGCGGCGTTCTACCGCGATCCGTCGCACGAGTTGGGCGTTATTGGCGTCACCGGCACCGATGGCAAAACGACAACCAGCTACCTTATCGACGCCATATTGCGCCACGCCGGTCATCCGGTCGGCATGATCGGTACGGTGGCCATTCGCATCGGCGACGAGGAGGAGTTGCACGCCACCCGGCAGACGACTCCTGAATCGGCCGACGTGCAGCGCTATCTTCGCGCGATGGTCGATCGCGGTGTTGATTGGGCGGTGCTGGAAGCGACCTCCCACGGATTGGCGATGCATCGGCTGGACGAGATTCGCTTCCGCATCGGTGCGGTCACCAATATCACCCGAGAGCACCTCGACTACCATGGCTCGGTAGAAAACTACCAGCGCGCCAAGGCGATCCTCTTCCGACGGGTCGGCGCGAGCGGCGGTTCGGCGATCGTCAACCTGGACGACGAAGGCGCCCGGGCGATGATCGCCCCTGCCAGCGGCGCCGAGATCACGACCTACAGCGCCGCTGGGCGACCGGCCGATCTGCGCGCCCACGGGCTGATCAGTGATGGCCGTGGCAGCCGGTTTACGCTGGCGACCAGCCGCTGGGGTTCGGCTCCGGTGAATCTCCCGCTGATCGGCGATTTCAATGTGGCGAATGCGCTGTGCGCCGCCGCCGTGACCCTTGCCGCCGAGACGCCGCTGGCGACCGTAGCCGCAGCGCTGGCCGAAGCTCCCTCGGCTCCCGGGCGCATGGCGGCCGTCGATGAAGGACAGCCGTTCGCGGTCGTCGTCGATTACGCCCATACGCCGGAGGCCATGAACAAGGTGCTCGCGCTCTTGCGCCGTCTGTTCCCGGGCGGGCGGCTGCTGGTGGTGTTCGGCAGCGCCGGTGAGCGCGACCGCGAAAAGCGACCGCTGCAAGGCGAGGTTGCGGCGCGGTTGGCCGATATCGCCGTGATCACCAGCGAAGATCCGCGTTTCGAAGATGCCGACGCCATCATCGCTGAGATCGCGGCGGGCGCTCGCCGCACCGGAGCGGTGGAAGGCGAGAACTTCCACCGCCGTACCGACCGGCGGGCAGCGATCGATCTCACCTTCGATTTGGCCCGCCCCGGCGATTGCGTGCTGCTGGCCGGCAAGGGGCACGAAGGAAGCATCATCTGGGGTCGCGAGAAACGCCCGTGGAACGAGGCGGCCGTCGCGCGCGAACTGCTGCGGGAGCGCGGCTTCGGCGGGTAAAACCATATCTGGCGGGGAGCAGTGCGGCGACCTGCACGGCAGCGCGTCTGGCCCGCTGCGCGCCACTACCAGATAGTGGTTGCTTTCTTCTCGTCGACGCGCAGCGCCAGATCATCGAGTTGCGCCGGCTCCACGACATCCGGCGCCGCGAACATCAGATCTAGCCCGCGCTGATTCTTGGGGAAGGCGATCACCTCGCGGATATTCTCCTCCTCAGAAAGAATCATGGCGAAGCGGTCGATCCCCATGGCGATGCCGCCGTGCGGCGGCGCTCCGTAGTCGAGCGCCTCCAGCAACGCCCCGAAGCGCGCCGCCAGTTGATCGTCCGGGTAGCCCATCAGCTTCAGCAGCCGTTCCTGATCGGCGCGGCGGTGATTTCGGACGCTGCCGCCGCCCAATTCATGACCGTTTCCCACCAGATCGTACTGCTTGGCGCGAACCGCCTCCGGATTCGTGTCCAGCAAAGCAGCATCCTCGGCCAGGAAACCGGAGAACGGATTGTGGGTGGCCTCCCAACGATTTTCTTCCTCGTTGAATTCCAGCAGCGGGAACTCGTGGACCCAGCAGTAGGCCAGCACGTTGGGGTCGGCTAGCCCCAGTCGTTGGCCGATCTCGCCGCGCAATGCCGAGAGCGCTTTGGCGACGATGGCCGGCGTGTCGGCCACTGCCAGCACCAGATCGCCCGGGGCGGCGCCGATGCCCGTGGTGATCGCCTCCAGTTCCTCTGGCGAGAGGAACTTGGCGATCGGACTGCGCACCTCGTCGGCACGGACGGCGATGGTCGCCAGTCCCTTGGCGCCCTGCCGCTTGGCAAGTTCGGTCAATTCATCGATCTGACGGCGGGTGTAATCGGCACAGCCGGGCGCCACGATGGCCTTCACCTGCCCGCCCTCGCCCAGCGTTCGGGCGAAGGCCTGGAACCCCGTGCCGCGCAAGCGATCGGACAGATCGTGCAGTTCCACGCCAAATCGCAGATCGGGTCGGTCGTTGCCGAAGCGGCGCATCGCTTCGGCGTACGTCAGTCGGGGGAAGGGGATCTGCTGGATGGTTTTGGTCGAGAAGCGCTCCGTCAATCCAATATAGAGCGCTTCGATGAGCGCCATCACATCATTCTGATCGACGAACGACATCTCGACATCGAGCTGCGTGAACTCCGGTTGGCGATCGGCGCGCTGCGGCTCGTCGCGAAAGCAGCGCGCGATTTGGAAGTAGCGGTCGAATCCGCCCACCATCAGCAACTGCTTGAGAATCTGCGGCGATTGCGGCAGCGCGTAGAAGTTGCCGGGAAACCCGCTGCTCGGCACCAGAAAGTCGCGCGCCCCTTCCGGCGTGCTCTTGATCAGGATTGGGGTTTCGATTTCCAGGAACCCGCGCGCGATCAGAAACTCGCGCATCGCCAACACCAATTTGTGGCGTAGGATGATATTGCGCTGCATACGGGCGCGGCGCAGATCGAGGTAGCGGTATTTCAGCCGCACGCTCTCGTCGACCTCGCCCTCCTGATTGATCTCGAAGGGCGGCGTTCGCGCCTCGTTCAGGATCTCCAGACCGCGCGCCTCCACCTCGATCTCGCCCGTGGGCAGTTTGGGGTTGATCGTGCCCTCCGGCCGCTCGCGCACGATGCCCGAGACGCGCAGCACGTACTCGTTGCGGACATCGCTGGCCTGCGCGTGCGCTTCGGGCGCGATCTCGGGGTTGAATGTCACCTGGGTCAACCCGTAGCGGTCGCGTAGATCGATGAAGATCAA
>JADLCW010000576.1 GCA_020847015.1 Thermomicrobiales bacterium
AGGCCGCCGCGTTCCTGCTCCGGCGCGGCGTAGCCGGCTGTCCCGCTGCCCGCCGGCGCGCGGCCCGGCTTGCGGGCGACGCTCAGGTCCAGCACCCGCGCCAAGCCGCCGCCGGCCACGATGTTGGACGGCTTCAGGTCCAGGTGCAGGATGCCCGTGCGGTGCAGGTACCCCACGGCCGAACACAGGTGCAGCCCGAGGTGGGCGATCTCGGCCGGACCCAGCCGCGTTTGCCGCTCGATCAGGTGGGCCAGCGTCTCCCCCGGCAGCGTTTCCAGCACCAGCACCGGCCGCTCGCCCCGCCGGAGTTCGTAGGCGCGCACGATGTGCGGATGGGTCAACGACAGCAGCATGCGCCCCTCCCGTTCCAGCCGGGCGCGCGCGCTTCGTGTCCCGATCCGGTCCGGCCGCAACGTCTTCGCCACGCAGCGGCACTCGCGCTCCTCGCTCCAGGCGTCGTAGACATCCAGGTCCTCGCCCCGCCGCAGCAGCGCCACGACCGGATAACCCGGCGCGACCGGCTCGCCGGGACAGAGCGGCGGCGGGCCATCGAGATCGTCGTCGATGCCGTGCGCGTTCATGCCGTTCCCGCCGCGGCCAACTCCAGCCCGCCGGCGTCGTCGGCGGGACCGATGCGCCGGTGCCCGACGCCGGCATCGCCGGGCGCGTTGGCCGCACGCCCTCCTTCGCCATCGGGCGCGGCAGCGGCCGGTGGTTCCGCCCGGTCGGTTTCGCCGGCACCGGCCGGCACGATCCGACCATCCCGCAGTTCCACCACTCGGTCGGCTTCTGCCACCACCAGCGGGTCGTGCGACAGCAGCAGCGTCGTCCTGCCCTCCATCAGCCGCCGCAGCGGCGCGAGGATGCGGCGCGCGGTGGCCTCGTCGAGCCCGGTCGTCGGCTCGTCCAGCACCAGCACCGGCGCATCGCGCAGCATCGCCCGGGCGATTGCGATCCGTTGCCGCTGGCCGCCGGAGAGCGCCCGCCCGCGCTGCCCGACCCGCGTCTCGTACCCCTCCGGCAATGAGGATACGAACCCGTCGATGTCCGCCGCGCGGGCGGCGGCGTCGATCTCGGCCTCGGTCGCGCCGGGCCGCCCGTAGGCGATGTTGTCGCGGATCGACGCGTCCAGCAGCAGCGTCTCCTGCATGACCACCGCGACCGCCTCGCGCAGCGCCGCCAGGTCGAGGGCGCGCAGGTCGTGCCCGTCGAGCGCGATCCGGCCGGCGTCCGGGTCGGCGAAGCGCAGCAGCAGCGAAACCAGCGTCGATTTGCCGGCGCCGCTCGGCCCCACCAGCGCCACCCGCTCGCCCGCCTCGATCGTCAGCGAGGCGCCGCGCAGCGCCGGTTCCGCCCGGCCCGGGTAGCGGTAGGTCACGTCCTCGACCGCGATCCCGCCGCGGACGCGGTCGGGGACGATGCCGCCGCCGGCCGGGCTCGCCGGCGCGGTGGACCCCGCGTCCAGCAGTTCGATGACCCGCTCGGCGCTCGCGCCCGCCGCCGCGACCTCGCCCGCGAGGTGCGAGAGCGCCCGCACCGGCCCGTAAAGCTGGCCCATGTAGGCGAGGAACGCCAGCAACGCGCCCAGCGTGATCCGGCCCTCGGCCAGCGACCACGCCCCGGCCGCGACGACCGCCAGCACCCCGGCCAGCTCCAGCAGGCTGACCACCGGCGTCAGCACCGCCCGCGTCCGCTCCATCGCCAGTTGGCTGGCGAAATCCCCGCGCGCCGCCCGCTCGAACCTGCCCAGTTCGTCGGCCTGCCGGTTGTGGACCTGCACCAGCGTCGTGTTGGCGAGGATCTCCTCGGACACCGCGCCGACCGCGCCCTCCCACTGCCGCTGCTGCCGCGCGATGGCGCGGATGCGCGCCGAGATGCGCCGCGCCGCCCACCAGCACGGCGGCGCGACCAGCAGCGCGATGAGCGCCAGCCGCCAGTCGATCAGCACCAGCGCGCCCGCGAAGACGATCAGCTTTAGCAGGTTGGACACGGCCTCGGCCGAGGCGCCGACGATCGCGTCGGACACGGCATCCACGTCGTCATCGACGCGGGCGAGCAGATCGCCCAGCTTCTGCTCCTGGAAAAAGCTCGGCGGCAGCGCCAGCAGGTGGCGGAACAGGCGCAGCCGCAGGTCGAGCAGCAACCGCTCCCCGGTCCAGGCGGCGAGGTAGCGCTCGACGAACCCGGCCACCCCGGCCAGCAGCGTCAGCCCGAGGTAGGCAACGGCGATCGCGCCCAGCGGCGCCAGCGTCCGCGGCACGAGTACCTCGTCGATCAGCCGGGCGTACAACCAGATGGTCGCCGCCTCGACCAGCGGGACCGTCGCCGCCAACGCCACCAGCAGCGCGATCCGCCAGCGGTACCGGCGGGCGTCCGGCCAGAAGCGGGCCAGCGCCGCCCGCGCCGAAACCGCCGGCGACTCCCCGATCGGGGCGTTGCCAGCGGTGGGCATGATCGTGTCGATGCGTTCGCGAAGGGTGGGCATGATGGACCGTTCGGCGATGCCGCGGTGATCGGCGGAGCGTGGCGCCCAACGCGCGTATCGGCGCCCCGGCCGTCGTCATCCCGCCGCGCCGCCCCGTCGCAGGAATCTCGTCGCTCCTCGACTTCTCGGCTTCTCGACTCGCGATCGAGATCCCTCGACACGCCCGGGACGACGGGTCGGCGCGGGCGGACTGGGGGTGTGAATGGCGTTTGCGGGGGAATACGCCCGGGGACGCGCCGCGGCGCGTCCCCGGTGGGCAGCCCGGGCGAACGCCCGGGGTCGGCGGCCTAGCCGCGGGATCGCGACCGGCCGCCGTTCCGCCGGCGCCGGC
>JADLCW010000577.1 GCA_020847015.1 Thermomicrobiales bacterium
GCCTTGCCCAACTCCACGATGACCGCGCGCGCGTCGGCGCGCTGCACGACACCGTTCAGGATTTCGCCCTGCTTGTCGTGAAATTCTTCGTAGACGCTATCCCGTTCGTAGTCGCGGATGCGCTGCAGCACCACCTGTTTGGCGGTCTGGGCGGCGATCCGGCCAAAGTTTTCGGGCGTCTTCTCGATGCGCAGCACCTCCCCCACCGCCGCGGCGGGGGCGAGGGCGACAGCCTCGGCGAGGGTGATGTCGTTGATCGGATCTTCGATCTCGTCGACCACGCGCTTGAGCACGTAGACGCGCATCAGACCGGTGGTCTGGTCGATCTCGACAGCGACGTCTTCCTCGGTGTTCGCCATTTTGCGGTAAACGGTTTTGAGCGCATGCTCGACCGATGAGAGCACCGCCTCGCGCGGGATGCCGCGTTCGGCGGCAATCTGGGCGATCGCGGTGTAAAAATCGCTCTTCATGCCCGCGCACCTCCTCGGGGGGCGGGGTGGCGGGCCGATCGGGAACCACGGCAAGGCGCAGCGGTCGCGCCCTCCGGGGCCGTGGAACCGCCACCCCTGTAGCCAAATGTCCGTGGGACACAACAAACGCGGGCGCTGGACCCGCGTTCTGCACAGAGCTAGGTTCCCAAGCAAAAGGATACCACTTTCACGCATCCCAGAACAAGGTAATGCGGCGATTGAACTCCGGGACGACAGACGCCGGGCAAGGCCGGAACCGCACCAAGCGGGCGCCCGCGCGAACGGCGTCGATCAGGCGCCCCCGCCGCGGCATGGACTCCGGATCGGTTCGAAGGCGTAGAATTGTGCGCGCAACGGCATCGGACCCCCAAACACGGGAGGCGCGGGGTGGACACCTTTGTCAAACGACTCGGCGTAGCGGCGACGGTCGGCATGTTCATCGTGTTACTGATGGGAGCGACGGTCACCAACACCGGCTCCGCCGAGGGCTGCGGTCGCTCGTGGCCGCTGTGCCACGGTCAATTCATCCCCGAGTACGCCGTCGAGACGCTCATCGAGTTCAGCCACCGGCTGGTCACCAGCATCGAGGGGCTGCTGCTGCTCGGATTTGGCGTGCTCGCCTGGCGGCGTCGGCGCGGGCTGCCGGAACTAACCCTACTGGTGCCGCTGACGCTGTTCACCCTGGTGTTGCAATCGGGCATGGGCGCCGCGGCGGTGATGTGGCCGCAGACGCCGTTCGTGATGGCGCTGCACATGGGCATCTCGCTGATCGCCTTCGCCAGCGTGTTTCTGGCCACACGCGTGCTCTACGAGGGGCCGGATCGGCCGCCCCGGTCGCTTGCCGCGGTGCCGCTCAGCTATCGGCGGGTCACCCTGTTCACACTCGGCTGGATCATCATCGTCACCTACGTCGGCGCCTACATGCGCCACTCGGGCGCCGATCTCGGTTGCTACACGTGGCCGTTGTGCAACGGGCAGGTGATCCCCAGCCTGAGCGGAGCCGAAGGGATCGCCTTCGCGCACCGCCTGGCGGCGCTCCTCGCCGTGGCGCTGATGATCTGGCGATGGCTGCAGTCGCGCCGTTTCGCGGTCGCTCGCCCCGATCTCCTGCGCACCGACCGGATCGCGCTGGCGCTGATTCTGATCCAATCACTGGTCGGCGGATTCGTGGTGCTGTCGCGCTTGTCGCTGGCCAGCGCCATGCTGCACGCGGGGGTGATGGCGCTGCTGTTCGCCGCGGTGGCGGACGTCGCGCGACGGGTGCTGCCGCAACCAGAGCCGCAACCCACAGCGAGCGAGCCGCGCCCGGCCGGGCGGGTCGGCCCGGCCCCGGCGGCAGACTAGCCAGCATCATGCGCTCGGCGGGTCTTCTGCCGGCTTGGCCATGGCGATAGCGATGCGCCTGACCGGCACGACCGACGACGAATAACCCAGCCCGGGACGAATCGAGCGTGGCCCCTTGGGATCTCGAGATTCGGATTGCCGGGCGGTGCGCCCGCCCGATGCTCGGCCCAACCGCATAGAGCCAAGGCGCTGATCGGTTTGCTCGCGCGTCGGTCTTGCCTGCCGACAGTCAGATCACCCGCATTGCGCCTGCGCCAAATCCACTGAGGCTATAGGACGAAATGGTTCCCCATTGTCATTGCGCACTGTATCCCGCATTGGGATGATAGGCATGGCTGCCCGCGGGAGCGCTGCCGATTACGGGAGTTCCATGTGGTCGAGGTCGTGGCCGCAACCGGCGTCCGATTCGAGGAGGCATTCGCCGCCGGGGTCAGCGCGCCTGACGGTTTGGCCCTCCAACTCGATCCTGTCCAGCGGCTGGCGGTCCATGCGCCGAGCGACCGTTCCCTCTTTCTGGTGGCTGGTCCCGGCAGCGGCAAGACTTCGGTCATCGTGCTGCGCATGCTCAAGCTGATCCTCGTCGACGGTCTCCCTCCCGGCGCGATCCTGGCGACCACGTTCACCCGGAAAGCTGCCGCCGAACTGCATTCCCGCGTGCTCGAACAGGGCGAGACGATGCGCGCGTGGCTGCTGCAGCGGATCGATCCGCGCGACCCTGCCGCCGCGGTGCTGCGCCGTCTCGACTTCGGCATGGTGATGACCGGGACGATCGACAGCATTGCCCAGTCGCTCCTGACCGACTTCCGACCGGCTGGAACGCAGCCTCCCGTCGCGGTCGAGGAGTTCGTTGCCGAGTCATTCCTGCTCCGCCACGGCCTGTGGCCAGAGAATCGCCGCAACAATCCGGACCTTCTCAACTATGCGACGCAGCTCGACGGGCGTCCATCACTGAGCCAGGGGGCGCTCGTGGGGTTATGCCGCGAGGTGCGCGAGCGGATGCTCCACGACATGGTCGATGTCGCCGCCTTCGCCAAGACGGCAGGCGCCGGGCGCCCTGCCGCCGCCATCCTCGCCGAAGTTGTCGCGGACTTCGCCGCGCGGTTGGATGGGAAGCCCCTTGTCGATTTCGCCGGATTGGAGGACCTGCTCCGGACTCGGATCGCACAGGGGGAGCTGAAGCAGTTCGTCACGGGATTGCGGGTGGTGCTGGTCGACGAGTATCAGGACACCAATCTTCTGCAAGAAGCGATTTACTTCGGGTTGGCCGAGCACGCGTGCAAGGCAGGAGGCTCCATCGCTGTCGTCGGCGACGATGACCAGGCGCTCTACCGCTTTCGCGGAGCTACCGTCGCATTGTTTCGTGACTTTCCTGATCGCCTCCACAATCGCATGGGCGCCGTCGCCCAAACGATTCACCTCGTGCGCAACTACCGTTCCACCCCCGCCATCGTTCGCTGGTGCTCGAACTTCGCCGAACTGGATCCCGATTTCCAGCTCGTCCGCGTGAAGGGCAAACCATCGCTCGTCCCCGCTCGCGCCAACGCCGGCGACCTCCCGGTGCTCGGGCTGTTCCGCCCCACCCCCGAGTTGCTGGCAACCGACTTGGCGTGCTTCCTCGGGGACGTTTTCCGGGGAGCGGGCGCTACGCTGCCGAACGGAACCATTCTGGCGCGTCATGCGCAGGGTGATGTCGGCGACTGCGCTGTGCTCTTCAGCTCGCCAAAAGAGCGATCCGGGAGCGACAAGCCGCGATTGCCGAGTTTGCTGGCGGAGCGCCTGGCTCATCTTCCCGACCCGATCGCGGTCCACAATCCGCGCGGCGCCGCCTTCCACGCACTGCCCGAGGTCGCCGCGCTGTGCGGTCTGATGCTCGAGTGCATCGACCCGGGCGCAACCATTCAGCAGCAGGAGCGACTGCCA
>JADLCW010000578.1 GCA_020847015.1 Thermomicrobiales bacterium
GATGCACACCGCGCTGCGGCTGGGCGTGGCGGTGGCGCAGCGCGTACGGCAGGTCAACCCGGCGGCGCACATCTGCTTCTACGGGTTGTACGCCACCCTCAACGCCGATCATTTGTTGAACGGCCCGGGCGACAGCGTCATCTCCGGCGAGTTCGAAGCGCCGCTGGTGGCGCTGGCTGAAGCGCTGGATCGCGACGCGGCGCCCGAATCCGTTCCCGGGGTGGGAACGGCGAACCGCCCGGCCGCGCCGGTGCTGGAGGCGCTGCCGCCGGCGATGCGCGCGTTGCCCCCAGACCGCGACGGACTGCCGGAGCTTCGCAGCTACGCCGGACTGGAGCGGGCCGGCACGATCGTGCGGGCGGGGGCGATCGAGGCGACCCGCGGCTGCCATCATATGTGCCGTCACTGCCCGATTCCGCCTATCTACGGCGGCAAGTTCCACGTCGTCCCGCGCGAGGCGGTGCTGGCCGACGCTCGCGCCCAGATCGCCGCCGGCGCTCGCCATCTAACCTTCACCGATCCCGATTTCTTCAATGGCCCCGGTCACGGGCTGCGCATCATGCGGGCGCTGCGCGCCGATTATCCGTGGCTCACCTTCGATGTCACCATCAAGGTCGAGCACCTGCTGCAACACCACGCCCGCCTGCCGGAACTGGCCGAACTCGGCTGCGTGTTCGTCGTGTCCGCCGTCGAATCGCTCAGCGATCGGGTGCTGGAGCGGCTGGACAAGGGGCATACCCGCGCCGATGTCGATGCGGCGATCGATCTGCTGGACGCCGTCGGCGTGCCGATGCGGCCCTCGCTGCTGCCGTTCACCCCGTGGGAAACGCTGGCGGGGTACCGCGATCTGTTGGCGTGGGTGGCGGCGCGCGATCTGATCGGCTGCGTGGATCCGATCATGCTGGCGATCCGGTTGCTGATCCCGCCCGGGTCCAATCTGCTGACCGACGCCGCAGGCGAACCGTGGCTGGGCGAACTGGACGCGGCCAACTTCACCTATCGCTGGACCCACCCCGATCCGCGCATGGATGCGCTGCACCGCGCGGTTTCAATTGTCGTGGAGCGCGCCGCCGCCGCCAACGCGCCGGACGCGGAAACCTTCGCCGCCATCTGGGCGGCCGCCGCCGAGGCGGCCGGGGTCGCCCCGCCGCCCATCCCCACCCCCGCCGTGCGTCGCCCGCCGGCTCCGGGATTGACCGAATCGTGGTTCTGTTGAGCGGAACCCACCGCGGAGCAGTTGGCTCCGCTTCGCCAGAACGACGCTTCGGACGCTCGTCGCGAGACGGGAGCATAGACCGAAGGGGACACGTTCAGAACGCCGGGTTCGCGAGCGGTTGAGGCCGTTCGCGCATTCCCTTCCTTGAACTCACCGGCAATGGATTTCAGACTCCCGGATCGGCGACAAGACCCTCGGGGCTCCAACCGCGCACGGCATAATAGGCGTCCACCAACGCGTCGAGGTTGGCGCGGGTCAATGCGGTCGCGTCGGCGTCGTCGGCGAGCAGCCGGGGCGGCAGCGTGTCGAGCGCGCGGGTCCAGCCCTGCCGCTGGTTGAACCGCTTTTTCACGGTGGTGATCGTCGCTCCGGCTCGGCGCAGATCGGCGTCGGTCGTCGGCAGCCCGGTCACCAGGCGGTGCAACTCGGCGGCCTCGCTCGGCAGATCCACGAACACGTGACGCAGGAACTTGCAGATCGTCAGGCTGTCCAGCAGCGCCGCGTTGTCCTCGGCTTCCAGCGCCGCCTGAGCGCGGGCACGCACGGCCGCATTCGGGTCCAGCCGGTCGGAGAAGTCGATCTCGTAGGCGGAGGAGCGGTTGTGACAGGCTCCGCGCGTGGCCACCGCCAGCCCCAGCGCCATCGTCCGCAGCTTGCGCGGATCGTAGCCGGGCATCTCCAATCCCGTGACGTGCATCGCCCATGCCGCGGACCCCTGCCCGACGGTCGCGCTGGCCCGGCGTGAGCCTTCGGCGAGCAGATCGCCCAATCCGCGCCGCGCCCCGATATCGTCCAGCGTCGCCAGCAGCGCAGCTCCGTCGCCGAACGCCGGCGGCGCCCCGCCCCACGGCGTCAGATCGATCCCGCGCTCGCCGCACTCCATCGCCCAGGCGACGGTCGATCCGGCCGAGATGGCGTCCATGCCGAGTCGGTCGCACAGCGCCGCCGCGCGGAGCACGACATTCGGGTCGTCGATGCCGCACAGGGAACCGAGCGCGAACAGCGTCTCGTACTCCAGCCGCGTGCTGGTGGCCGGGCCGCCATCGGTGGTGCGGTAGTGATGGGTGCAACCGACGGTGCAGGCGGCGCAGGCGTCGCGGTCGGCCAAATGCTCCTGCAGCAGCGTTTCGCCACTGATGCCGGCAGCGCCGGCGAAGGAGCCGGTCTGGAAGTTGCGCGTCGGCAGCGTGCCCATGCGATCGAAGAAGGCGACATTGGCCGCCGTGCCGACCTCACGATACTTGGCCGTTTCCGGGCCGAGACTGCGCTCGCTGAGCTGGCGCGCCGCCACGGCCAGCCCCTTCGGATCGGCCACCGCCGGAAGTCGGCTGCCGCGCACCGCAATCGCCTTCAGCCGCTTGGCTCCCAGCACCGCGCCCGGCCCGGTGCGGCCGGCCAGGCGACCGTCGTTGACCACCGCGGCGTAGCGCACCCCGCGCTCGCCGGCCACGCCGATGGCCGCCGCCCGGAACCCAGCCCCCAGACGAGCGCGCAGCGCGTCGGATGTCTCATCCGGCGACAACCCGAGCAGATCGGCGGCCGGTTCCAGCCGCGTCTCGCCGCCATCCACGACCAGCACGCTCCATCCGGGAGCCTGTCCGACGACGATCAGCGCATCGTAGCCGGTGCGCTTGAGGGCGATGGCGAGCCAGGAGGAGGACAGCGAGTCGCCGATCATCCCGGTCTGGGGCGAGCGAGTCGCCATGGCGATCTTGCTGGCGGTGGTGATGCCAGTGCCGACGAACGGGCTGCTGGCCAGCACGAAGGGGTTGTCCGGTCCCAGTGGGTCGACTCCCGGCGGGCATTCCCGCAGCAGCAGCAGACTGGCCAGTCCGTCGCCGCCGAGCACGGCCGCGAAATCTTCCGGCGGCAGCGGCAGCACGGTGCGCGCTCCGGTTCCCAGATCGATCCGCAGCGCTCGCCCATGCACCCCGCGCACGCGCCTACCCTCCCGCCGCCATGGAAACCAGCAGCACCGCTGCGCCTGGCGAAAGCACCGTCGCCGGGTCTCGCGTGAACCGCTCCTCCACGACGAAGACGTAGCCGTGGCGCGGCCAACCGGTGATCGGGTCCAGCACCGGCCCCGCCAGCGCCGGACAGCGCGCCGCCAGATCGCGCGCCAGATCGCCCAAGGTTTCCCCGGAAACGGCAATGCTAGCCTGGCCAGCGAGCAAGCGGGGCGGTCCAAACAATTCGACTTCCTGCAGCGTCGGTTCGGCGGCGCGTTGCATCATGGACGCCCTCTCGGGATCGGCCGGCTCGGCATCGGTGCGCGCTTCTCCGGTAGGCAGCCACAACCGCACGGTCGTGCCGTGTCCCTCGCCGGCGCTCTCGGCCCAGATGCGGCCGCCGTGACGTTCGGCGACGCTGCGACAGATGGCAAGTCCCAGCCCCAATCCCGGTAAGTTGTCGCGAACGGCGTTGGCGGCGCGGCGGAACGGCTCGAAGATCGACTCCAGCTCATCCAGCGGCAAGCCCATGCCTTGGTCGGCGACGGAGAGCAGCACGCCGTCCCCATCCGGCTCCACCGACACCTGAATGAGACCGCCGTCGGGCGAGTATTTGGCGGCGTTGTCGATCATGTTGATCAGAATCTGGTCGACCCGATCGGCATCGGCCCATACCGCGACGGGGCCGCGACCCAGCGTCAGCAGCAGCGGATGGCGCTCGCCCAACTGCGGCGCCCGATGCTCCACCACTTTGCGCGCCAACGTGGCGAGATCCAGATCGCCGAGGCGCAATGGCAAATCGCCCAACCGCAACCGGGACACATCCAGCAGATCGTCGGCCAGCAGCCGCAAGCGGTCGGTCGCCTCGTCGATGGCGACCAGGAATTGCACCGACTTGTCGCCTCCGGAGCCGCTGTGCTGGTAGGCGCGCTGCAGCATCTGCGCGTACCCCTTGACGGTGGTCACCGGCGTACGCAGCTCATGGGCGGCCGCCAGGAGAAATTCATCGCGGTCGCGCAGCGCGTCACGGGCTTCGCGGAACAGCAGGGCGTTGTCGATGGCCAGGGCGGCGCGATCGGCCAACTCCTGAACGAACGCGATCTCGTCCTCGCGGAAGGCGGCGTCGGCGCGACCGCGCAGCAGCGTCAGCGTGCCGATCCGGCGGCCGCGGGCGCGCAGCGCCACGGCCAGCAACCCGCCCACGTCGCCGTCCGCCATCCGCAACCAATAATCATTGGGCGGGGCCGGAAACGCGTCCACGGCCGCCGCCACATCGGGCAACAGGAGCGGGCGGCCACTGGTCAACACCGAACCGGAGAATCCTTCGCCGGCCGGCTGTCGATACGACGTCACCAACTGACGATAGGCCGTGCAGCGCGGCAGCTCGGGGTGGTGCAGCGCCGCCACATCGATCCACGCCCCATCCTCCGAGAGCAGACGCACCACGCAGCAGGCGCGCAGATGCGTGGCGGCGATGCGCGATACGGCCTCGGTGGCGGCCTCGAGATCCGGTCCCACCTCCACCACCGCCCGGGACAGATCGGCCAGCGTGGCGATGCGGGCGGCATCGCGCCGCGCCGCCGCCTCGGCCGCCTCGGCGAGGGTGCGCGCTTCTCGCTCGGCCTGAAAGAGGCGCGCCCGCTCCAGCGCCTGCGCGCTCTGGCGCGCCAGAGCGAGCATCATCTCGACATCGGCATCGTCGAACTGGCGCGGTTCGGCAAAGCTGAGCCCAATCGCGCCGATGGCGCGCCCTTCGATCAGCAAGGGCATCGCCGCGAAGGCGCGGTGGGGGCTGCGCTCCGCCACGTCGGCCAGGTGCGGGTACTGCGCGCACCAGGATGTCTCGTCCGGCGCGAGCACTGGTCGCCGCAACCGGATCGCGTCGGTCAGCGGGGCGGGCGCGCGCGGCGCCCGCGCGCTCCAGTCGGCGGCCGTCTGCGGCGAGTAGCCGATGGCGCGGGCCACCCGGAACGCGCCGTCGGTCGTCGGCAGCACGATCGCGCCAGCTTGAGCGCCGAGTGCGCCGATGCCCTGCTCCACCACCACGCCCGCCACGTCGTCCGGGGTCAGCGCTTCGCTCAGGGCGGCGGTGGCCGCTTGCAATCGCGCCGTGCGGGCCGTGGCCGCCTCGGCTTCGCGCCGCGCGGTTTCCTCGGCCAGGTAGTGGCGAGCATTGGCGACGGCGCCGGCCGCGCGCTGCGCCAGATCCCGGGCAAAGACGAGATCCGCCTCGCCAAAGAGGGGGGCCGCGTCGGTTCGCGCCAGCGTCAAGACACCCAACCGCTGCCCCCGCACGGTCAGCGGCACGGCAATCACCGAGCAAACGCCGGCGG
Organism: Thermomicrobiales bacterium; assembly: GCA_020847015.1. Classification (GTDB taxonomy): domain Bacteria; phylum Chloroflexota; class Chloroflexia; order Thermomicrobiales; family UBA6265; genus CADCWF01. The sequence goes on from JADLCW010000578.1 coordinate 5,499, forward strand.
CGCGCAGCAGGCGGAGCCGATCCGGATCGGGTTCGAGTCGCTCGAGATCATCGCCGGCGAGCAGCGCCCAGAGTCGGCCGCCGGTCTTGCCATCGCGCGGAACCGCGAGCCGCGCCAGCGCGCCGCCGTTCCGAAAGCGCTCGGTGATGTCGGCCGCCAAGCTGGTGGTCGCAAGGTCGCCATGCGCGATATCCAGCAGCGCCAGTGCCCCGTCCGGCTGGGTGATGTGCAGCATCGCCCAATCGGCGATCTCCGGAGTCAGCGAGGCCAGCACCTGCCGCAGCGTCGTTTCGTAGTCGAGCGAGGAACCGAGCACGGCGCTGGCGTCGGCGAGGAATTCGAGTCGCTGGCGATTCGTCTCCGCGCTGGAGCGCGCCTCGCGCTCGGCCTGGTAGAGCAGGGCGCGCTCCAGCGCCAGCGCGCCCTGCCGGCTGATGGCGCGCAGGAACGCCATGCGCTCCGGTCCGAATGTCTGCGGTCGATCGAATCCAACGCCGATCGCGGCCAGCGGGCGTCCTTCGGCGGCGATCGGCGCCGCCGCCATGGCCTGGATGGCCGTCCCGTTCGCAGCGGCCATGGTGGGGTAGCGAGCGGCGATCTCGTCCGGCGAATGAACCACGATCGGACCACGGCTGCAGGCTGCTTCGGCCAGCAGCGACGATCCGTCCAGAGGGCCGCGATCGGGTGCGAAGAGCGTTTCGGCGGCGATGCCGATCCGACGCGCCACCTCCAGCGATCGCCCGTCCGGCGTCACCAACGCGAGCACGCCGCTGCTGGCTCCGAGAGCGATCATCGCCTCTTCCACCATCATGGCCCCGACTTCGGTCGGGGTCAGGGCAGCCGCCAGCGAGGCGGTCAGTTGCTCCAGGCGGGCGAGACGGTCGGCCGCCTGTTCGGCGAGGCGCC
>JADLCW010000579.1 GCA_020847015.1 Thermomicrobiales bacterium
CCTTCGGAGCCGGCATCGACGAGGAGGTGTTCCGCCAGAACATCGCCGAGTCGCCCAACCCGCACTGGGGTTACCGCGGCTACATCGATGGCGGGTGGGGCGGCGTCGATGATTACGGCATCTATCCTGAGGCGCTGGCGCCTACGCTGCGGGCCAATGGCTTCGTGGCGGATGTCTTCTATGCCGGCGACGACGCCAGCCAACTGACCGCGCGCCTGGACGACGGCATGCCGACGCTGGTGTGGTTGAGCTACCTGGGCGAGACGCCGATCCAGATGGACGACGCCGGCAGTTATCAGGTGTTGCCAGGGATGCACGTGGTGACCGCTTATGGCTACGACGACGCTGGCGTCTATGTCGCCAATCCGGCCAATGGCGGTCGCGACTTCTACACATGGGGCGAGTTCATGACGATGTGGGCGCCATTGGACGGCATGGCGTTGGGCGTGGCCCCGATCTCCTAGCAGCGGCGCGGGGATCGATCATCGATCCAGGAACCGGACGCCGGGAGCGGGAATCTTGCTTCCGGTGTCCCGTGGCCGTCTGCAACCGCAGGACAAGCGAATTGCGTGCAGTGGATGGCGCGGGGTTGGCGATGCAACTGCAGGCCTATCCCCTGCCCCATGACGACCTGGGCACGGCTCCGCGCCCGGCCCTCGCTCCACAGCCGCCGCGAGTGCTTTTGCTCTTGTCCACAGGAAACAGGAATGCTAGGCTTTGGACATAACGCGCTGCGTCCGGACGCAGGGGCTCCCCGTTTGTCGTCCGGTGTGCGAGGCGGTCTGCGTCCGTCCATCCGCCGGTTGCGTTGGAACCTCGTGCGAGGGTCGACAGCGGCAACCCTGAACCCGGTGAGGCATCGGCAGGGTGAATAGCGCCGTCCTGGTCCTGAACCAAAATTACGAACCGCTCAATATCTGCAATGTGCGCCGGGCCATCGTGCTCGTGTTCGATGGCAAGGCGGAAATTCTGGAATCGTACGACCAAAGCATGCACAGCGCCTCGCGCGCTTTTTCCTTGCCGGCCGTCATCCGCATGGTGTATTTGATCCATCGACCGCGACCTCGCGTCAAGCTGACGCGCCGCGAGGTGTTCATCCGCGACCATTTCACCTGCCAGTATTGCGGCCGGCAATCAAACGATCTGACCATCGACCACGTCATCCCCAAGTCGCGCGGGGGGCCGCACTCCTGGGACAATCTGGTGTCGGCGTGCAAGGCCTGCAACCACCGTAAAGGGGGCAAGCTGCTGGGCGAGACGCGAATGACCTTGCGCACCCCGCCGCACGAACCGCGCGCTGGCGCCTACTACACCATCGAGCGGCGCATCGACGGGTCGATCGCCGATGCTTGGGAAAAGTTCCTCCCCGGCTTCACGCCCATCGGCCGCACCGGTTCGCTCAGTCACCGGATGAGTCACTCCGCCAATTGAGGGGAGCGGCAGAGCGCGGCCGTTGCGCGCCCGCCTGACGCCCCGCATGATGCGGGGCGTTGTCATGTTCGGCGTCGTTGAAGGCGGCGTAGCCGCGGAGGAAACAGAATCCGTGCTCGATCTCCGATTGATTCGCGAAGACCCCGAGGCGGTCAAGACCGCACTGGCCTCCGTCAGCGACGAGGCGCCAATCGACGCCATCGTCGCCGCCGACGAACGGCGTCGCGTGCTGGTGACCGAGGTCGAAGGGTTAAAGGCCGAGCTGAACGCCGGGTCCAAAGAAGTCGGGCGCACCCGCGACCCCGCCCAACGCGAGGCGCTGATCGGACGCATGCGAGAGCTGGGCGACCGCATCGCCGCGATCGACGAATCGGTCAAGGCGGCCGACGCCGAACTGCACGGATTACTGTTGCGCACCCCGAATATCCCGCTGCCCCGCGTGCCGGTCGGAGCCGACGAAACCGGCAACGTGGTGGTCGCCGAGCATGGCGCGCCGCGCGCATTCGACTTTCCAGCGCGGCCGCATTGGGAGTTGGGCGAAGCCCTGGGCATCATCGATTTCGAGCGCGGCGTGAAGATTTCCGGATCGCGCTTTTACGTGCTGCGCGGAGCGGGAGCGCGGCTCCAGCGGGCGCTGATCGCCTGGATGCTGGATCTGCACATCACCCGTCATGGCTACCGGGAGGTGTATCCGCCGTATCTGGTGACTGCGGAAACGCTGATCGGCACCGGCAATCTACCCAAGTTCGCCGATACGCTCTACCACGACGCCCACGAGGACAAGTGGTTGATCCCCACCGCCGAAGTGCCGGTCACCAATCTCTACCGTGACGAGATCCTCGACGAGTCGCTGCTGCCGATCTACCACGTCGCCTACACCCCATGTTTCCGCCGCGAGCAGATCTCGGCCGGGCGCGACGTACGCGGCATCAAGCGCGGCTATCAGTTCGACAAGGTGGAGATGGTCAAGTTCGTCCACCCCGACCAATCGTTGGAGGAGCATGCGCGGCTGATCCGCGAAGCCTCCGAGGTGTTGGAACTGCTGGGTCTGCCCTACCGACAGGTGCAACTGTGCACGGGCGATCTGGGGTTTGCGGCGGCCGACAAGGTGGATCTGGAGACCTGGGCGCCGGGATCGGACGAGTGGCTGGAGGTCAGTTCCTGTGGCGTGTTTCTCGATTTCCAGGCGCGGCGAGCGAACATCCGCTTCCGGCCCGAGGGGGGCGGTCGGCCGCGCTTCGTGCACACCCTGAACGGGTCCGGGCTGGCGCTGCCGCGCACGATGATCGCCGTTATGGAGAATTATCAGCGCGCGGACGGCACGATCGAGATTCCAGAGGTGCTGCGCCCGTACATGGGCGGACAGGAAATCATCGGTCCCGAGCCGCCGCTCGGTCCGGCGCGCCCATAGCCGCCGCCAGTTGAGCGAACGCCCCCGGTCGCCCTACACTTCGGGCGGCACGGAGAGGTGGCCGAGCGGTTGAAGGCAGCTGTCTTGAAAACAGCCGAACGCAAGTTCCGTGGGTTCGAATCCCACCCTCTCCGCCATCAAGAATCGGCATAGTAACGCCAAAATGTGATCAGCGATCGCCAGGCAGTTCCGGGGGCCGCTGCCGTTTGACCCCATTATTGGCCACCGTCTCGTCCTCGTCTTCGCGGCGGACGAGGCGGGTGTGGCGCCGCCCGCCCCGGCGTCGCTCGTCCCGGCGTCGCTCGTCCGCCGCGAGCGAGATCACTCCTGCCCCATCGTC
>JADLCW010000580.1 GCA_020847015.1 Thermomicrobiales bacterium
CGTTCAACCTGTCGGCCACAACAGTACGATGCAGACCGCGCCCCATACCGCAACGGCCGCCAGCAGTGGTCGGTCGCTCACGAGCACCCGTTCCGGGCTGCCGCCGCCGCCGTGCCGCCGCATCAGGTAGAGGTAGCGCGCCAACGCGAAGGCGACAATTGGCACGGTCAGCACCATCGCCCGCTGCCCCGCCAGATTGCGCGCCTCGACCGTGTACAGCGCATAGGCAACCAGCGTCGCCGCCGCGCTCGCCGCCACCAGTTGGTCCAGCAGCGGCAAGGTGTAATGCTGCAGGTTGCGTCGATGGGCGACCGCATCCGGCAGGTGTGCGAATTCTTGCCGCCGCTTGCCAAATCCCAGAAACAGCGCCAGCAGGAAGGTGCACATCAGCAGCCAGTTGGAGATGGTGACGTCGATCGCGACGCCGCCGCCGACCGCGCGCAGCACGAAACCGACCGCGATGATCGCCACGTCGACGATCGCAACCGATTTCAGCCGGTATGAATACCCCGCCATCAGCGCGGCGTAGGCCACGCAGATCGCGGCGAATACCGGCCGTACCGCCCAGGCCACTGTCAACCCGGTCGCCAGCAATGCCGCCGCGCTCACCGCCGCCAGCGCGGGCGGCAACTCGCCCGAAGCGATCGGTCGGGTCCGCTTCTCCGGATGGAGGCGATCGGCATCGACATCATGGAGATCGTTGAGGAGATACACCGCGCTGCTGACGAGACAAAAAGAGATGACCGCTCCGAGCGCCGACACGGCGGACGCCGGATCATCCAGCCGCGCCGCGAACACCAACGCCGCCAGCACGACCGCGTTTTTCACCCATTGCAGCGGCCGCATCGCGCGCAGCACGCTCGCCGCCCGCCCCGCGGCCACCCCGCGCATCGCCGTGTCCGACAGCCAACTAATCCCGTGCGCGCGCTCGCCCATGTTCCGGCCTCCCGGCGGGGTCGACGGATGCACGGCGGCGGTTAGCCAGCGGGTCGCAGCGCGTCCTCGGTGAAGTCGCCCGCGGCATCCCAGAGGATCCAACCGCTGACGCCCATCGCCTCGGCCGCGTCGATTTGCGCTCGCACCTCTTTCGGGCCATAGGCGCTGTATCCCTCGGCCGGATAGGTGAAGTCCTGCAGCCACGGCCGCATCTTCGCCATCGTCCCCGGCACGAGTTCCTCGGCGCGCTGCAGCGTGTATGTGACCGTTTCGGCCGGAAAATCGTTCGGGTGCCCGTCAACCGGGATGTTGCCCCGCTCGTAATGCGACGGGTAGATCATCAGATTGACGTAATCGGCAAGCGGCGTCAAATCCTGCAGCGTCTGCCCGATGCCCTGATCGTTGCCGTAGATGGCGATAATGGGGAACAGGTCGATGGCGAACGCCGCGCCATTCGCCCGCGTTTCCTGCGAGCCGAGCGCGACGGCGCCTGTAATCGCCGCCCGCCGGAGGTCCTCGGTATAGTCATTGCCGAACTCGGCCGTCCGCAAATCCCCGTCGGATGGGAATCGAATGTAGTCGTACTGCACCTCGTCGAACCCGAGACCCGCCAGCTCCGCCGCGAGATCCGCGTTCGCCGTCCACAACTCTTCATTGAAGGCGTTGACCCAGGCGGCGTCGTTCATGTCGCGCCAGAGACCGCCCGTCACCTCATCCTTGACCGCCAGGTTGGGATAGGCCTCGGCCACCAGCGGATCCTTGAACACCACCATGCGGGCGATCGCATAGATGTTGTTCTGGTGAAGCTGATCGAGGATCTCATGGACGTCATAGAGTGGATTGACCATATTGGGGACATCGCGAAAGAACTGCACCTGCGTGTCGTAGAAGATCTGATCTTGCTTGACATCGATCACGATCGCATTGATCTCAGTTTCATTGGCGATCCGGATCAACTCGTTCAAACGACCTGGTTCCGCGACGATATTGGCGTTGGCGTAGAGCGATTTGATCTGCTCGCGCTGGAGCGTCGCGTCCACCTGCCGGTTGGCCGGGATTTGCAGCCGCTGCTCCGCGAAGCCGGAATCGGCGACGAGCAGCTCCCCGACCCCGCTGCCGCCCGCCAAACGAAAGGCGCCATCCGCCCCGGTCGCGGTTGCCGCCGATCCGTCGGCTGTGGCCACCCGCACTCCAGCCAGCGGCGCGCCGAGGTCATCGCGCACCATGCCATACACCACGGTCGACTTCAGACTCAGATCGAACGCGGTCGCCTGACCAATCTCCTGCTCCTGCACACCGTAGTCGCCGGCATCCACCACCAACTTGGCATTGGCCGGCACGCCCTCGAAGGCGAAGGCCCCGTCCTGCCCGGAAACCCCATCCAGCGTCGCCCCGTCCGGTCCGACCACCGAGATCCTGGCTCCGGCGATCGGCGCTCCACTTTCGACATCATGCAGACGACCTGACACCACGTTCGGTCGTAGCGCCACCGGCCAGCGTTCCGCTCCGGCTGGGTCCACCTCAGCCAGCAGCGGTTCGTAGTGCGGCGCCCGGACGGACACCTGGAAGGAGTCCCTCGTCACCGGCAGCGTCGCCAGTCCCTGCTCGTCGGTGTGCAGCGTCGTCTCCCCGCTGGTGATCTCGGCGCCCGCCAGCGGCGCCGCTGAATAACGGTCGGTCACCTGAATGGTGAGATCGGGCGGGCCAGCCAGGCGCCCGTAAAACAGGGTCGCCAGAAGCAACGCGACCGGCACGAGGAACATGGCCAAGGCAACCGGCCAACCAACTCGCCACCCTCCCGCTGTCCTGCGCGGTGCGATCGAAATCGGCCGCTCCCCGCCCACTGGAGAGCGAGCGCGATCCGACGTCATTCGGGAGGTGGGGGGTGAATCCATCGCATGCCCTCGGCGGAGCGATCGGCGATCGCGCGGTTGCGATCCTGGCCCGATCCGGTACATTCCGGGAGTTCGCTCGAAGCACTGCTGGCCGGCGGCCCCGACGTGCGCGGAGGCGCTCGGGAAATCGCGGCGCACTGGCGGGGGGTGAGCGATCCGTGCGAGTGTAGCATACGGTTCCGCGGGTTCGTTCGTCGTTGACGGGGATCGCCGCCACGCCCATAATCCGCAGTGTCTGTTCCGATTTTCACAATTCGGGCGACGCAGCCGGGAACGTGCGCGCGGATGTAGTTCGGGCGGGAGATGGTGGAGCTTCGAACGCGGGACGTCTTCACAGCAATGCAACCCGATCTGCTTCGGGTCGCGCAACGAGTTGAAGATGTCGCACGCGTGGACTATCCGTTCGTGTCGCACCTCGTGCTCGATCTCGTGCGCGCCGGCGGCAAGCGGTTGCGACCGCTGGTGCTGTTGCTGGCTGCCCGCGCCTATGAGCCGGACCCGGAGGGGCTAATCACCGCTGCCGCCGGCGTCGAGTTGCTGCACACCGCCTCGCTCGTCCACGACGACACCGTCGACCGCGCCGCGCTGCGTCGAGGCAAACCAACGCTCAATGCCGTGCTCAGTTCAGGGGCGGTCATTCTTCTGGGCGACTATTTGTTCGCCCAGTCGGCGATCCTCGCCGCCGCCACCAACAATCCGCGTGTGGTCGGCATCTTCGCCTCAGCTTTGGGCGATATGTGCGATGGCCAATTGCGCGAGATGTTTTACGCGCACCAGCTCGACCAGAGTCGCGACGACTATGAAAAGCGCATCTACGGCAAGACCGCCGCGCTGTTCGCCGGCAGCGCCGAAATGGGCGCGCTCATTGGCAACGCCCCCGAACCTCACGTCCGCGCGCTGCGCGCCTATGGCTCAGATATCGGCATGGCCTTCCAGATCGTCGACGATGTGCTGGATCTGCGAGAAGGCGAGGAGCAGACCGGCAAGCCCGCCGGACAGGATCTTCGGCAAGGCACGGTCACGCTGCCGACCATGCTCTATGCCGCCCAACTCGCTGCGGAATCGCCGGAAGCACGCCGGCTGGAAGCGATCATCGGCGGCGACAACGACGACGAGGCGGATATCACCGCGCTCATCGCCGATGTTCGCACTTCCGGCGCACTGGACACCGCGCTTGACGTGGCCACGGGCTACGCCGAACGCGCCAAGGTCAACGCCGCCATCGTCCCCGACCCCGAAACACGGGGCATGCTCGAGCAACTGGCCGATCTGGCGTGGAATCGCCAGACCTGATCGCCGTGCGGCCCTGCACTACAACGCGACCAAACTCGATTCATACATCCGGTTGAAGATGCGCCACCAGTAGGCATGCGCTGGATCGACCCCCCGAAACTCGTCCTCCAGCTGCTGGGGCATATCCGGGGTGAGCAGAATCGTCGCCAAGCGTTGTTCGTGGCGCCGCTCGATCGTGCGGTCGAGCAGTTCCGCCTCATGGCGGTGAGCCGGTTTCATCCCCACCAGCACCAGCAGATCGGTGCTCACCACCTGGGTCCAGGTCTGGTGCGTGATGCGGATCGCGAGATCGAATTCCTGTTGCGCTCGCGCATTGGCGCCGACACTTGGCGCCAGTTCCGGCAACCCCACCTCCGTGACGTACGCGCTCAGCGCAAAATCACGCCACGGCATCACAAAGTAGGACACCGGCGGCGTGTGTTCGTTCAGCCGCGCTTGGATGAATGCCGCGATCCGCCGGGAACGCCCGGGTTTGGCATTGAAGATGAACCACCCTTCACCATGGCGCAAACGGTGGTCGACGGTATCGAAGTAGAGACTCAGCCGCTGCAGCAGATCGCGATCTTGCAGCGGCGCCTGCTCGATCAGGGCGGTGGCGTCGGCCATGGGCGGTCCCTCCACAAACAGTTGCGCGACGGGGAATGGGGGCGCCAGTGCGCGGATTGTTCTTCAACCCGCGCCCTTCGCGCAACCCGTCGGTGCGTGCAACCGGCCGACGTCGCCGGCGTTACCCCGTCGTCCCGGGCGCCGGCGTCGCATCGTGCGCTATCGCCGCCTTCGGGATCACCAGCCCCAGCCGTCGCTCGAACAGCTCGGTGAACCGTGGCGCATCCACCGCTCGCGCCACCCGCGTCTTGCCCGGCCCTACCAGCGTCGTCTCGCCACGCCGCTCATCGTCGGTGTCCACCACCACCGCCGCATCGTCGCAGACGACCAGATTCGGGTCGAACGCCACTGCCAGCGCCAGCGGATCGTGCAGATAGTTCTTGCCGCGGGTCGGAACTTCAAACGCCCGGCGACTGACCTTGACCACCAGCCGCGCGGCCATGTCCTTCGTGCCGGAAACGGCGGTCGCCTCCCATACCGCCCGGCTTAGCTCGGTCTGATGCGTGACATCCAGCCCAATCGCGGTCAATCGCGGCAACCCGGCCAGAAACACCTGCTGCGCCGCCTCCGGGTCGGCAAAGATGTTGAATTCGGCATACGGCGTCACATTGCCCGGCACGCCAAACGCGCCGCCCATGATGACGACGCCCCGCAGCCGCTCGCCCAGATCCGGCTCCACGTTGAGGGCAATCGCCAGGTTCGTTAGCGGCCCTACGCACACCAAGGTAATCTCGCCCGGGCGCTCGCGGGCCAGGCGGACGATCGCCGCCGGTCCCTTGTCCAGCGCGATCGTCCGCTCACTAGCCGGAACCCGCGCCCCACCTAGCCCATTCGCATCGTGAAAGTAGGCAGCGTCGCGGTGCGCGCGCAGGAGGGGACGACTCGCTCCCCGGAAGACCGGCACATCCGGCCGACCCAGCCAATCGAGCACGTTGAGGGTGTTGGTCGTCGTCGTGGTCACATCCACATTGCCAGCCAGCGTGGTCACCGCGACCAGGTCGACCTCGGGCGAGCGCACCGCCAGCGCAAGCGCCATGGCGTCGTCGATCCCGGTATCGACATCGAGCACGATCGGCGTCCGCGACGTCATGACCTCCTCCAACTCCCTACACCCGCGCCGCCCGCTTTGCCTCAGCTTCGGTCCAGGCGGCGACCGGCGGCGTTTCCGTGATCGGCGATTCCGTTTCGATATTCAGGAAATAAGGGCCTCCATCGGCCAACGCTTCGGCGATCGCCCCCTCGACCTCATCCGGGTCAGTCACATGGGCGGCGCGGAACCCGAAGCCGCGCGCGATGGCGGCGTAATCGACTGGATTGAAATCCACGCCAAAGAAGCGCCCTCCGTGATAGAGATGCTGCAACTCCTTGATCCAACCGAACGAGGCGTTCGCGCACTGGATGATGACGGCGGGCAAGGTGTAGCGGGTGATCGTTTCCAATTCCCCGACCGACATCCCGAAACTGCCGTCGCCGGTCATGCCCACGACCCGTCGTCCCTCGGCGGCATAGCATGCCCCGACCACACCGGGGATAGCGTACCCGAGCCCACCATGCGCACGCGGAATCACCAGGGTCCGCCCCGGCCGCCGCAGTTCGTACTGGGCGCTCAGGAACGGTGTCGGCGTACCCGGGTCCGCCACGATCAGCGCGTCATCATCCAGCGCCGCACGCAGCGCTCGCACCACCTGCGCCGGCTTGATCGGCCGGTTTCGGATGGCCGCCTGCGCCGCCACGTCCGCCCAATAGCGATCTCGTGCGGCCACCAGCCCAGCGATGCGGTCCCGGTTCCGCGCGTGAATCTTGTCCGGCTGCGCGACCGCATCCAGCAGATCGATCAATCCAAGTCGGGCATCGCCTGCCAACCCCGCGACGAGCCGGTAGTTGTTGCCGATCTCACGCGGCTCCACATCGAGATGAATGACCCGCTGCGGTCCATCCATCGGCGGCAGCGTCCAGTGACACGTCGTCGTCGAATCGGTGCGCGTGCCGATATAAAAGATGAGATCCGCATTGGCGACGCATGCATTGGCGTACGGCCGCGCCCCATTGCCGCCAATTACTCCGATCGCCACCGGACTCGTCTCGGCGATGCTCCCCTGTCCGTTGATGGAAGTGGCGACTGGAATGTTGAGCGTCTCGGCCAGCGCCGTCAGCGCATCCCAAGCGCCGGAAGCAAGCACGCCGCCCCCGGCCACGATCGCCGGTCGCTCCGCAGCCGCCAGCGCATCGGCCGCTCGCTGGACTGCGTCCGGGTCGGGTCGCGTACGCAGCGCCGGCGCCTGCCCGAACTCCAGGACGCCATAAACCGAGCCGTCCGGCGTTTCGCCTTCCAGCGCATCGGTCGGCAGCGAAAGGTGGGTTGCCCCGGGTCGCCCGCTGGTCGCCATCCGGATAGCGCGGCGAGTCATCTCGCCCATCGTGGTGGAAGCATTGACGCGGGCGTTCCACTTGGTGACCGGGCGGAACAGACTCTCCTGATCCAACTCGGTCAATACGCCGCGTCCTTGTTGATCGACCGGCGTATCCGACGTCAGGCACAGGAGCGGCACGGCCGAACCTTGCGCCTCGGCTACGCCCGGCACAATGTAGAG
>JADLCW010000581.1 GCA_020847015.1 Thermomicrobiales bacterium
AGCAAAGGCCAAGCGGATCGCATCGGCCGGCGAGGACAGCGAGCAACGGCGGCAGCGGACCATGGCGTGGGCAACGCTCTTGCGCCGCAGCTTCGCGTTCGATGTCCTGGTCTGCCCCCGCTGCGGCGGTCGCCGTGAGCTGCTCGCGTTGATCGAGCACAAGCCTGACGCCCCGGCAAAAACCCCCGGGCCGCCCAGCGCAGATCCGGCAGCGAATTTCGCCCAGCAGGGGATCGACAAGTCCCCAGGATCACCGTAAGATCTCCCTCGGTACCGCGGGGAGACAACGCCATGTTCCGACCAAGCAAGCGACAGACAAGTCTACTGGAATCTTCCTATCTTATGCCCGAAGCCAAGCGAGCCCGGCTGCTGCGCTCCTGGGCGCGGCCGTTCGCCGAGCAGGTGATGCCGTTGATCGACGAGGAGGTCTTCCGCGACGCCTACCACCAGGACAACGGACGTCCCAACTACCCGGTGCGGGTGCTCATCGGCCTGCATCTGTTGAAGGAAGCCTGTGATTTGACAGACGTAGAGACCGTAGAGCAGTTCGAGTTCAACCTGCAGTGGCACCACGCCCTGGGCGTCACCGCCGAGGAGGCCCACGTCGCAGAGCGGACGCTGCGCAACTTCCGGCACCGCATGATGCAGGACGGACGCGCGCAGCGGTCGTTCGAGCTGCTGACCCAGCGCCTCGCCGAGCACGACGGCATCGACCTGGGGCAGCAGCGCTTTGACTCCACCCATATCATGAGCACCATCCGAACCTTGAATCGCCTTGGGCTGTTCTGCGAGACCGTGCGGGCGTTCGTCGCGAACCTGGACGGGGCGGTGCCGGAGGCGGCAACGCGGCTGCCGGCTGAGATCCGCGCACGCTATCTGGAGCGGTCAGGCTACTTCGCCGACGCCAAGCGAGAGCAGGCGCGGCGGCGCCTTCCGGTGGTCGCCAACGACATGTACCTGCTGCTGGGGCTGTTCGGCTCCGATGCGGCTGTGGCGGCGCTGAAGAGTTACCAGCTCATGCAGCGGCTGTTCGACGAGCAATGCAGCGTGGTGCAAGGCACGGTATGCATAGAACAAACGAGTGAGGGAGCCGGCGACGGCGGCGACAACGACCCGGGCGACGACGCCCCCAACGCCAGCGACGGCGCCAGCGGCGGAGACGATGGAGCCGACCATGCCGACAGCGACAACGGCCGCGACAGCACTGGCGGCGCCGACAGCGGCGCCAGTTCGCTCGATGCCAGCGCCGAGCACAGCAGCGACAGCGCCGGTGGCGCCGACAGCGCAGACAGCGGCGCCAGTTCGCTCGATGCCAGCGACGAGCACGGCAGCGACAGCGCCGGCGGCGCCGACAGCGCCGCCAGTTCGCTCGATGCCAGCGATGACAACGCCGACGGCGGTGCTGCCAGCGACACGAGCGCAACTAGCGCCGCCTGCTCGCCCGAGGGCGGCAAGACGGTAGTGCAAATCATTGACGCCGGGTGGCCCCGGGCGGTCTCCCGCCCGGGGCTCCCACAGATCCGGACGTGCGCGATTCACGCATCCGGGTCCTCAAAGCACCGCTTCGCTACGCGCGGCCCAGGGCTGAGTGAACGATGCGCGGTGGCGGTAGAGGGTAGCGGCCAAGCATGGCGTTGAACCATGCCCAGCTTGATTTTGCCTTGCCCGAGCGCCGCGCCAGCCAGTAGTGCCACGCCTTTCCAGCGCTGTAGGCGAACCGCTGCAGCTGCAACGAGTTTCCCGTCACGCCATAGTAAGCGTAGTGCCCTCTCATCTTCTGGCTGAGGTTCCGATGCTGCTCCGCTAGTGGTTGGTGTCGGTGGAGCCGACACCACTTCAACACGGCCCGAACCGACCGAGCGAGTCGGTCTTTGGCGGTTCGCAGCTTCACCACCGAGGTGCCGCGGCGCGACCTGCCCCAGTGCAGCGTGAAGCCCAGGAAGTCGAAGCTTCCCGGCGAGGCTGGCGGGTCCTTGTCGTCGTCGTGGCGCAGTGGCGGGCGGTTGAACGTGACCATCCGCGTCTTTTCCGGGTGCAACGTCAGGCCGAAGCGACCGAAACGATGCGGCAGGACCGCGTGCACCCGGCGGGCGTCCTCCGCGCGCTCACAGACGATCACTGCATCGTCGGCGTAGCGCACCAGCTTTGCTTTACCCCTCAAACGCGGCTTGACCTCCTGCTCGAACCAGACGTCGAGCACGTGGTGTAGGTACACGTTGGCCAACAGGGGGGAGATCACGCCCCCTTGCGGTGTGCCGGCCTCAGGATGCGTGACCGCTCCTTGTTCCATCACACCAGCGTTGAGCCACTTGCCGATGAGGCGAAGCAGCACCCCGTCGCGTATCCGTTTGCCAACGAACTCACGGAGATGATCGTGCGAGAGCGTGTCGAAGAAGCGCTGGATGTCCAACTCGATCACCGTCCCGCCCCGCAGGTCCATCACCGCAGTTCGCACTCGCTGCGCGGCCATGATCGCGCCGCGCTTGGGCCGAAACCCATACGAACAATCCAGGAAGTCTTGTTCGTAGACGCTCTCCAGCACCATCGCTACCGCGCGCTGCAGCAGCTTGTCCTCGAAGGTTGGGATGCCGATCGGACGCGTCGCGCCGCTCGACCCCTTCGGGATGTGCACCCGCCGTACCGGCGGGGCGTGGTACTGACCGGACTTGGCCTTCTCCAACAGCGCCATCAGGTTTTCATCCAGATGGGCGGCGTAGTCCTTGGCCGTCTGTCCGTCCACCCCGACCGCGCCATCTTTACGCGTCAGGCGATACGCCTCACGCATCCACGCCAGGTCGAGGTGATGCGCCAGCGAGGTCAGCCCCCGGTCGGGGGCTTCTCTGGCAAGTTGTGCTATCCGCAGACGTCGCGTTGAGACCAGCTCCGAGTCTGACATCCCGGTAGTCGTTCCGGTCTGCGGTTCTGTGCTCCGATCGCCCCTTCGCTCCACCGGGTCCTTGCTGGCTCGTTCCCCGGCTTCGACGCTACTACGAGCGACTACGACTTCTCGACGTGCTTCCGGCCCTGCTGTCCTACTCGGTCGCATGGGTCGTACCTCGGTGGCCGTGTTCCTTCGATACCGCGCATGGTCCCTTCCATGCGGCCCAGCCTTGCGGCTGGACGTCGCAGCACAGCGGCTCGCTGCGATCGGCCTGGACCCCTGCCATGGCGGGCCCGTTCCCTTCTTCCGTGGACACGTCGAGATCTCCCAGGTTCCCTGGAAACCCCTTTGCAACCATGCCCTGCTCGTAGACCCCGGTGGTTCGCTTCGGCCTCGCCGTTTGCGGCCGTGCGCTGCTGCCTTCCGCCATAAGGACGGCGTCGGCATCCACAATGACCATGATTTCGGGGCTCTGTTACACGGCCTGGTTGCTCGCTGTCTACGCTTCGCAGGGTCGCTCGCGCGGCCGCCACGCAAGACTCGCTACCGGCGCGCTGGCTAGGCTTTCACCGGACAGGACTTGCACCTGCTGGGTCTCGATCTGCACCTTTCGAGTTAGGCCATCGCACCCTCCTCTACGGCGCTCAGGGCTTTGCCTGGCGCAACCTTATTTCATGGCGCGTGACAGGGTCGCCGACGCCAGCGCGAGCACGGCATCGCGAACGGCTTCCATCGGTTCGAAGGGCGAAGTGGTGGCCGCTGCGCGCTTG